>CAZNBK010000105.1:0-8320 GCA_964571105.1 uncultured Desulfovibrionaceae bacterium | reverse complement strand
GACGGAAGCTCGATGGTGCCGACCTTGCAATCGGGCCAGCGGGTCTTTGCTTTCACCGAATTTCTGTGCCGGTTCATCGATCTCGAACTTTTGAAAGTTGCCTCGCAAAAATGAAAAACTATCCCGGATTTTCCTAAAAAGGCTCTTTTTCGGAGCGGGCGGAGCCTGTTCTGGGGAATCCGCCCCGGCGGGCATGCCCTCGGGCATACCTTGCGCCTGGGCCTGTTCCTGCTCCTGAAGAACCGGATATTGCTGTTGCGTATCAGACATATATGTAAATCCTTATGCGGTTGCAGTGGTCGGCTTGGGCTTGCGCGCCCGGGCCGCCTGGATTTGTTCGTTGCGCAGCGCATTGAGCACGGCATCCTTGGGTCCGTCGGCCAGCACCTGGCCGTTGTCAATGACGACGAGGCGGTCTACCAGGTCGAGCATGCTCAGGCGGTGAGTGATGATTATCAGCGTCTTGTCACCCACTATGGTGGCCAGACGGTGCTTGAACATGTTTTCCGAACCGTTGTCCATGTTACTGCTGGGTTCGTCCATAATCATGATGTCAGGGTCGTGCAGCAAGGCCCGGGCAATGGCCACGGACTGGCGCTGTCCGCCGGACAGGTTCATGCCCCGCTCGCCCACGGGCATGCCGAAACCGGCCGGGTGGGTGCGGATAAAGTCAATTACCCCGGAAACCGTGGCTGCGCGCAGAATCATCCGGTCGTCGGCGTGAGGCATGCCCAGGGCAATATTGTCGCGCACTGAGCCGAAAAACAGGTAGTTGTCCTGCGAGACATAGCCCACCCTGGCCCGCAAGTCAGCCACGTCCAACTGGCGGATGTCCACGCCGCCAAGCTTGACCGCGCCTTCAGCCGGTTCATACAAACCTACGCACAGGCGGCCCAGGGTACTCTTGCCCGAGCCCATGCGGCCGATAACCCCAACCTTTTCGCCCGCGTTGATTTGCAGGCTGACGTTGTTGAGGGCAAAGCGCTCGGAATTGGGATATTTGAACATAATATGGTCCAGGGTGAGGGCCGGGGCCAGCTCGCCGAAGTCCACATACTGCTGGTCGTCGGGCCTTTCCACCGGCAACTCCATGAGCATGTCCAGGGATTTCAAGGCCATGCGCGACTGTTGCAGCCGCGAAAGCATGGAGGCGATCTGGGACAGCGGGGCCATGGCCCGCCCGGCCATCATGTTACAGGCAATCAGCCCGCCCATGGACAGCTCTTTGTTGGCGATCATGATTACGCCCCAGACAATGATGATCACGCTGACCATCTGGGTGGCCAGGATGGACGAGTTCAGCGAGAGATTGCTTAAGAATTTGATGCGGCTGGAGGACATGGCGTTCATGCCGATGACCTTTTCCCAGGCGCGTTGCATGCGGCCTTCGGCCATGCAGGTTTTCACCGTTTCCAGGCCGTTGATGATTTCCACCAGGAGCGCGTTTTTCTGGGTGTTTTCCTTATAGCTGGCTTCCACGGCCCGCTGGAAGGAATATTGCGACAAGAGGCCGGTAACAATAACAATGGGCACGGCAACCAGGGGCACAATGGCCAGGGGGCCGCCAATAGCCGCGATAATGCAGATGAACAGCAGCAGGAAGGGGATGTCCACCAGGGCCAGGAGGGTGCTGGAGCCGAAAAATTCGCGCAGGGACTCGAATTCACGCAAGTTGTTGGCCAGCGAACCGGTGGAATCCGGTTTGGCGTCCAATTTGAGGTTCATGAGCTGGTGCATGAGCCTGCTGGCCAAAATGATGTCTGCGTTTTTACCGGCCACGTCCACGAAATAGGAGCGCAGGTTTTTAAGCAAAAAGTCGAATAGATAAGCAATGCCGATGCCCAGGGCCAGCACCCAGAGGGTGTCGTAGGCATGCTCGCCGTTGGGCACCACCCGGTCGTATACATTCATAAAAAACAGCGGCGAAGCCGTGGCCAGGAGGTTGACCACCACCGAAGCCATGAGCACGTGCTTGTAAATAGGCATAAAGTGGGTGAGGGTGCCCCAGAACCAGCGCTTGGTTTTCAGCAGACGCAGATTGCTGGCCCGGGTGTCCAGGCGGCCCTCCAGCTGCCCGAAAATAGCGTAGCCGCTATATTCTTCGCCCAGGGCATCTTTGGCCACCTGGGCGGGCATGCCGCCGTTTTCCGGGAAGTAGACTTCCGCAGTCTTTTCGTTGATAAAGCTCGAGAGCACACAGGCCTTGTTGTGCTTGAGCAGCAAAATACAGGGGAGCGTAAGCGAGGAGATGTCGTCCAAAGTGGGGCGATAAACGGTTTTGGCGTTCATGCCGCCAAGCCGGGCGGATCTGATCAGGGCTGACGGGCGCAGCACGCCTTCGGCAATGGGCAGGCCCGAGAGCAGGAAGCTGGTGGAGACCACTTTGCCCAGCAGTTTGAACAGCGTGACCAGGCATTCAATGAGCGGCGGGTTATAGTTGACGTCCGACGGCTCGAGCTCCACCTTCACATCGCTGCCCGCTGTAGCGGCCACGGGCACGCCTTCCTCCGGAGCGGCGCAGGCTTGAGCCCCCAGCCCGGCCTGGGTGGAGGCGAAGCGGGGCGGCGCGTTTTCCGGATTTGGCTGTGCCGGGGTTTGGGGGGTATCCGCCGCAACCGGGCCAGCCCCGTCCGGCGTGTCCGGGCTGGTTATATCTTGTGCTGCAACGCCGGTGTTTTCCGGCGACATTTGCTTATCTTGGCTTGTAGAGCCAGATTTCGGGGTGTCCGACATGCTTGTTCACCATTATACCTTTTCAAAATCTGTCAGCTGGTGACTTGCGCAAACCAGCGGTTATTGCAAAAGTATCAGTCCGAACTGCCAGGATTTTGCGCCGGGTTAAGCGGCGCATGCTGACTGAAAGTCGCGTTTTACAGCCAAGGTCCTGAATAAAAATGTCCTTTGGTTTTCTGAGGGCATTTTTGCAATTGGCTGCTTGGACTTAATACTTCACACCATTCAGCCATCATTATCAAGTTCTGAATCTATTATCAACTATGAGCAGAGAAAAGCGTGGCCTTCGCCAAACTGCTCTGAATAGATAAGCACTTTTTTTAGACCGGCCAGCTTTTACAATAATATCGCAAATAATTATCAATAGAAAAATACAGTGATTTCAGGCTATTTTTCGTTGACCTCGGATTGAATGGCAATAAAATGATAAAAAATCGCAAAAGCGCCCAGTTACTACGTTGACAGGATTTTTAAAACGAGCTAGATATTCTTTGATCTGTTGGTTGTTTAACGACAAGTTAACCTATTGCGTGTCCTTTTCACACACAACCACCATCAACGGTATAGCTTGGCAGGCTTGCCATTCCCAAAACCGATATCGTTTCGGATGTATTTTTTGCTAGCTCACTATTTAAGGAAAAAAGAAAGGAAGGAGATATGTGCAAAATTGATAATTTCATCAGCAAAGCAGTTTTTCTGGCTCTTGGGTGCGGGTTATTGATCGCAGCGCCCGGACAGAGCGAGGCGCAGCCTCGGGATATCAGAGAAACCGTGCTTTACGGCATGGAAAATCACCCCAGAATCAAAAGTTATCAGGAATACCGCGAATCGGCGTACTATGACATCGACCGCGCCCGCTCCGGCTGGTTTCCGCGTTTGGATGCCAGAGCCGGCTATGGACCGCGTGTATACAACGACGAAACCACTCGTAACCGTGGGCACGAGCATAATTGGTATGTACGTACCGACGCCGAACTGGTGCTTTCCCAGACGCTGTGGGACGGTTGGGCCACATCCAGCCGGGTGGACATCGCCAAGGAAAGATTCAGTTCGGCTGACAGCCGCTTGTTTGACAACTCCGAAGCCATTGCTCTGGACGCGGTGCTGGCGCATATAGAAGTGCTCCGGCAGTCAAAAATTGTAATGCTGTCTGAAGAAAACATTCGCCGTCACGAAGAAATCTTGGCCGGCCAGCAGCAGCGGGTGGCCTCCGGGGCCGCCAGCTTGGCTGACGTGACCCAAACCCAGGCCCGCTTGGCCCGCGCCCATTCTTCCCTGTCTTCCGCCCAGGCCGACCTGGCCACGGCCATCGCCAACTACCGCGCGCTTACCGGCATTGAGCCCGGCGATTTGCTGCCGGTGGATTACCCGGCCACTGCACCCCTGGATTATCAGGAAACCCTGCAGCGGGCCATTGATGGCAACCCCAAGCTGGCTGCCCTCAAGTCGGACGCCAGAGCTGCCAACTTTGAGATTGATCTGGCCAAGTCAGCCTATCATCCCAACTTCTATCTGGAAGCCGGCACTCTGTATAAAGATCATATTGACAGTTCCGAAACCTGGGCCAGAGGCACCACCGTGCTGCTGCGCATGAACTGGAACCTGTTCAACGGCCTGTACGACTACTACAACGTCAAGAGCTTCCATGCTCTGGCCCGGCGGCCCGTTCCGATATCAACGATCTGTACAACAGCCTGGACGAGGAAATCAAAACCACCTGGAACGAGCTCATCGCCTCCCGCGAGCAGATCAAATTCTACGGTGATGCCGTGGACTACGACACCATGACCCGCGACATGTACGCTCAGCAGTTTGTGCTGGGCGAACGCAGCCTGCTGGACCTGCTCGACTCGGAAAACGAGTTGTTCAGTTCTTCGCTGATGCTGGTCACCTCCTCGGCCAATGAAATCGCCGCTGCCTACCGGCTCCTGGCTCTGGACGGCGAGCTCATCGACAGCCTGCAGATCAGCCGCAACTCCTTCTCCAAACCCGGCTACGGCGATCTGAATAATATCGGCGACTGGACCTCCAGCGGCCCGATCATTTCCCAGCCCCGGGTTGTGGAAGTGGCTACCGAGCCTGAAGTGTTTGAATAACAGCGTAGAACAATGTAGTAACAACGGGCCGGATGCTTTTGCTCCGGCCCGTTTTTTATTGCAGTTCAAACGAAAAGGTTGAGGAGACAACCATGAATCAGGCAATCGAAAATATGCGCCGGACGCCGGGCATTCCTTTTTATAAGCTGTGCCCAGGCGGCAACATCACGGTGTTTGTGCCGCTGGACGCCGTGTGCCCGCAAGACCGGGCAGCGGTTTCCAACATCATCATGAACCCGCTGCACCTTGGCGCAGAGCAGGTGGGCTTTATCGATCTCAACCCCGACAGGCCGCAAGTGATAATGATGGGCGGCGAGTTTTGCGGCAATGCCTGCCGCTCGCTGGCCGCGTTGCTGATGCTCAGTCAGGCAAAAGACAATGAAGAGAATGCGGGTGTTTTGCGCTCTTCGGGGGCAGAGCAGCCCGTGCTCTGGCGGGTGAAACCGCGGGCGGAAGCGGGAGGGGGCGTTGAGGCGGCGGTGTGTGTGGACATGAGCCGGACTTTGCCGGAAATTATACAGCCCGGCCTGGTTAAGGTGGACATGCCGGGCATGTGCATTCTGCTGTTTGATGAAACCCGCTACCCGCTTCCGGAAGATCCGGTGGCCGAGGCCGCGAAGTGGCGGGAAGAATTGGAGCTTACAGGCCGAGAGGGGGTGGGGTGTGTGCGGCACGCGCCTTTGCAGTCTTTTGGGGAGCAGCATATCGTGCCGTTAATTTGGGTGCGGGGGACCGGCAGTTCCTGCCTGGAAACCGCTTGCGGCAGCGCCAGTCTGGCCTTGGCCCTGGCCGCGCATAAATTGGCCGGAAGAGAGCCTGGGGTGAATATTCGCCAGCCCAGTGGCGAAATTATCCGGGTGGAGCTTGAAGACGAACAGCCGGGGCAGCTCCGGGGCTGGATCGGTGGCCCGGTGAAGCTCATTGCCCAAGGGCATTTATATTTATAACCTGCTCCGGCCAGAGGCACTTGGCCCAAAGGCACTTGGGGGGCAGGCGGGGGAGAAAGCGCAAGGAACGACGGTCCTTGGATTTTCTCCCCCGGTTTAATTATGCGTTCATTTTTTTCATGACCAGGGCCATGTTCCGGCCCAGCGTCCGCATGGTTTCAATGCCTTCGGCATCGTTTTGCACCTCGCCGCTGGCCAGGCCGTAGCCCATGTTCCAGTAAATGGAGCCGGGCACGATCATTTCGCTGATGCCGAAAAAAGCCATGAGCGTGTTGTAAGTTTGGATAGCGCCGCCTCGCCTGGCCACGGCTACAGGCGCGCCGACTTTATGGCGCAATTTTCCGGTGCGCACCAGGGCAAACCCGGCCCGGTCGATAAGGGCTTTCATTTCCGTGTTCACAGTGGCAAAGTAAGTGGGCGATCCGAGCAAGATGCCGTCGGCTTCGGCCATTTTGACGATCCATTCATTGATGGGGTCGTCATCAAAAATGCAGCGTTTGAGCTCGGCGCATTTGCCGCAGGCCTGACAGCCGCGCAGAAGTGTGCCGCCGACGCGGATGTGCTCCACGGCAATACCGGCAGCTTCCAGTTCGGAACCCACGGCGTTGAGCATGATTTGAGTATTCCCGTTCTTGCGTGGGCTGGAGTTAAAGGCAACAACTTTCATCAAGAGCCTCCGGGAGGTGTTGGAAGTTATCGGCAGGCTTACGTTCCGTAAGGCATGGTTCCCGCAATTTTGGCGGAGACGCGGCCTGCCTGGGCTTAACTCTTATACTGGTTGTGGAAAACCTTGGCCAGGTCAAAGCGGTTGACCGGGCCTGGGTGCTCCGCAGGATAGCCCAAAACCATAAGACCGAAGGCTTTGACTTGCCCGGTGAGATTAAGCAGCTTGGCGAAAGCTGCTTCGCGCTCCGGGTCTGGCTGGATGCCGCACCAAACCGCGCCCAGGCCGGACGCATGTGCGGCCAGGAGCATGTTTTGCATGGCGGCGGAACAGTCTTGTACCCACAATCCCGGGAATTTTTCGGCAGCCAGGTCGGCGCAGATGACAATGGCCATGGGCGCGCGGGCGGCCATGGGCGCATAAGGGTGGATGCCGGAGATTTCAGCCAGGAGTTTTTTGTCGTCCACGACCACAAAACGCCAGGCTTGGGCGTTGCCCCCACTGGGCGCGGCCATGCCCGCCCGCAGGATGATATCCAGCTTTTCTTCGTCAATGGGTTGTTCGGTGTATTGCCGCACGCTGCGGCGGGTTTCCATGGCAAGCAGAGCGTCCATAAATTTACCTCCGGTAATTTTTATGATTAGTCGAAACTATTATTGTCCGGCTAAATCATCCGGGCAGCAATATAGTTAAACAATAATCTCCATCATGGCGTTTGGCAAATTTACGGGCAAGCGGGAACAGGCTAGCTGCATATTGATTTGCGCGTGGAGAATGAGCAGCGCCGCGTTTTACAACTCTGCCCGGAGCCTGGCCGGATAGTCGGTAATCAGGCCACTGGCCCCCAGCCCGGCCAGCTCACGACCTTTTTCTGCGTTGTTCACGGTCCAGACATTAACCTCAAGCCCGGCCTCGCGCAGGCGGGCCAGACCGTCGGCGCTTACCAGATGCGAGCCGGGGTGGGCGGCGGTGGCGCGGACTTCCAGGCAGGCCGCGTGCAGGTCTGCTTCGTCGCCGCGTTCGGCCAGCACGGCCAAAGGCAGATGGGACGCCTGCCTGCAAACCAGGCGCAAACAATCCAGGGAGAAGGAAGAAATGAGGACAAGCTCGGCCAGGTCCAGATGGGCGATGAGCGCGAGCACGGCCTCGGTCAGGGCTAGGGTTTGCGCGGGCAGGCCGAAATAGGCCTTGATTTCCACGTTGACCGGAAAATTAAGTTCAGCGGATAATTTGAGCGCGTCTTCCAGGCTGGGCAGAGGTTCTCCCTTGTATGCAGGCCCGAACCAGACTCCGGCATCCAGGGTTTGCGTTTCAGCCAGAGTAAAGCGTTCCAGCAGCCAGGGGTGGCGGTGGACAAAAGCCGGGCATACTGCTGCATTTGTAGTCCGAAACAGGCTCTCATCGTGCAGCAGCATGGGGATGCGGTCGGCTGTGAGGCCCACGTCCAGTTCCCACATGTCCGCCCCCTGCGCGTGAGCCAGACGGGCCGCAGCCAGGGTGTTTTCCGGCGCTGAACCTGACGCGCCCCGGTGCGCGATAATTTTTATGCTCATGCTTCTTTTTCCGGATGTGGGGCGTGTGCGGCGCGGCGGTTTTTCAGGCTGAAGCGGTAACGGCGCAGGCCGTCATAGGTATACAGGGCCAGAGCGGACCAGATAAATCCAAACCCCAGGGCATGCGAGGCTTTGAATTCTTCTCCATAGACCAGAAAACCCAGTAAAAAGGCCATGGTCGGGGTGATGTATTGCAGCAGGCCAACGGTGACAAAGGAGATGCGCCTGGCCCCGTGCGCGAACATGAGCAAGGGCACGGATGTGGCGATCCCGGACAGGTCAAGGGAAGTAGCGATTTTTACTGTCCGATAAAATCTATTTTATCTA
>CAZNBK010000104.1:0-8370 GCA_964571105.1 uncultured Desulfovibrionaceae bacterium | reverse complement strand
ATTCTTGCAAATGGCGTAGCCAGAATATTCTCAATTAGTTTTTTGATTTTTTGGGCTTTCTGCAAGTCGTAAGACTTCCAGTAATTATAGTCTTTAAGCCCCTGCTTCGTGAACTGAAGAATCATAAATCAGTCAAGGAGGTCGTGATAAGCTTGCCGGCTTCAGCATCAGAAACAGAAGCCCGCAGCCGCTCAGCGTTGGCAGGGTTGGACAGCAAATACGCCGTTTCCTGAATACTGTTGAAGTCGGAGAGTGACATCATGACCACCGCTTCGGCCCTTTGGCGGGTGATGATGACGGGCGTATGGTTTTCGCAAACCTCATTCATGGTTTGCGCTAACTGCTGACGTGCAGCCGTGTAGGTGATGGCATCCATATTCTTTCTCCTTGATATATACAGAGAGATATATACAGAGATATGTACAAAACATAGTACAGCTCTTGAGCTGGGTCAAGGCGCTCTGGCGTAAGTCATTTTGAGGCATAAAAAGAGTGTCTTTTCCTGAATTGTCTGAAATGAGCGGGTGTTTCGCGTGTCATCAAACCAAATGGAAGTGACAAAAAAAGGAAACCACTGTTTAACCTGTTGGTTTTACAGTGGTTCCCTAAAATTCTGGTCGGGATGAGAGGATTTGAACCTCCGGCCTCTGCGTCCCGAACGCAGCGCTCTAGCCAAACTGAGCCACATCCCGTGCCTTTGGCATATAGTCCAAGCCGCAATGTTGCGCAAGACTTTTTTTCAGTATGTGCTAATATCATTGCTGCCCGATCATCGCAATTAACGCTTGCCCGCGCCTCTTGGCGGCGGAAGCAGGTTCCGCTGTTTTTTTTGGGGTTCTGACAGGTCATTGGCGCGCCGCGTCTTTTAACCGTGGGGCGTTTGTAAAAGATACAGCTCTGCGGCTGGAAGCGGCATCCGTGGGTAGTAAAGTGCTGGCGAACTGTTGTGGTTGTAAAATAACCGGCGATGTTTTATATAACAGGATGTCACAGAATAGTGCCCTGGGCGTCCGCCCGGCAAGAGGCATTAATTTCTGTAGAGGGAAGCCGGTTTACGGTTTTCTGCCCTGTGTAGAGGCGGCCAAGGTAACTACGAAATCCGGAAACGGAGCGCTGTGTGATGATTAAGGTTGTTGTCATTGATGATTCTGCATTTGTGCGTAATTTACTGACTTCCCTTCTGGAAAAAGATCCGGAAATCAAGGTTGTAGGGACGGCACGGGACGGTCTGGACGGCATAGAAGCTATCCGCAAGCACGACCCCGACGTGGTTACGCTGGATGTGGAAATGCCGCGCATGAACGGCCTGGAAGCCCTGGCCGTGATTATGAAAGAAATGCCGCGCCCGGTGCTGATGGTCAGTTCGCTGACCTCGGATGGCGCGGAATCGACACTCAAAGCTCTGGAACTGGGTGCAGCCGACTTTATTGCTAAAAGACCGGTCATGGACAACGAGTTTCAGGAGGATGTGCGCAAGCGCGTGCGGGCGGTTTCCCGCGGCGGGGCGATTATGCGCATGCGCAGGCTGGCCCGCGAGCGGCAACTGGCGGCAGCCCGTTCCACTACCGGGGCGTCTCCTGCTGCCGGGCGTGCGCCCACGACTAGCGCAGCACCCGCAACGCCGACAGGCGCGCCCATTGCAAGGTTGAGCATGCCTCCCGGTCGGGCCAAGCGTGATGTTGTGGCCATTGGCGTGTCCACGGGCGGCCCGCCGGCTGTACAGAAAATTTTGTCTGCGCTCCCCGGTGATTTACCGGCCAGTATCCTCATTGCCCAGCACATGCCCGCGGCATTTACCGGCCCGTTTGCGGTCCGCCTTAACAATTCCAGCGCCTTGACCGTCAAGGAAGCCGAGCATGGTGAAAAAATACGCATCGGCACCGTGTATATTGCGCCGGGCGGGCAGCACCTGACCATCAAGGCCAACTTGCAGATACATATCTCACCGGAACCGGCCTCGGAACTGTACAAGCCTTCGGCAACCCTGCTCATGGATTCCGTGGGCCGCGCCTTTGGGCGTAAAGCTCTGGGCGTAATGCTGACCGGCATGGGCAGCGACGGACTCAAGGGTTCTGAAGTGTTTAAGGCTCAGGGCGGCAGGCTCATTGCTCAAAGTGAGCAAACTTGTGTGGTTTACGGCATGCCCAAGGCCGTGGTCGATGCCGGGCTTGCCGATGAAGTGGTGGATCTGGATGATATTCCCAAGGCCATAATTGAAGGTCTTTTTAAATAAGCGGCATTCTGTTTTGGAAAAGGCGGAGCAGAACGGCAGCAGGCGTGTTTTTTTATTTTTTTGTTGGTAATATTCGGAAAAATGGTTATGACATAGGTGGGTAGTCTTTGCTGCTCTACACTTGTTTTCTTCACCCGTCTGCAAGGGATTATTTTGTATCGATTAATGCAGGAAAAATAACCCCCAATTTTGGGAAACGGAAATGCCCCGGAGGCAGCCTATGACCGAGCAGGAAAAAATTTTAGCTGACTTGGACGGCGACAACGAAACTTTGACGCGCGAAGCAGCTTTTTTGGCCGGGCGCGATAAAATGGTAGAAGCGGTGCCCAGGCTGGTCAAGCTCATTGAGAGCGGAAACCTGGGCATCCAAGAGGCCGCCGAGTATGCTTTGCGGGAAATCCGCGGCGCTGAAGCTGTAAAGGCTCTGGCGCCGTTGCTGGGTTCCGATGAAGCGCCGGTGCGCAATACGGCCATGGATATTTTGCGGCAAGTGGGCGTGGACGACATGCCCACCCTGGAAAAAATGCTGCATAATGAAGACGCGGATTTGCGCATTTTCATGGCCGATATTCTGGGCTCCACCGGCAGCGCTTTGGCCGTGCAGCCGCTTTGCGATGCGCTGCTTAAAGATTCCGAGGTCAATGTCCGCTATCAGGCGGCCATGAGTCTCGGCAACCTGGGGCTGCCCGAGGCTGTGCCCGCGTTGAACCAGGCCATGCAGGACGAAGAGTGGGTGCAGTTTGCGGTAATTGAATCCCTGACCAAGCTGCGCGCCGAATCTTCCGTGGCCGCGCTGATCAAGGCCCTGGCCTCATCCACCGATCTGGTGGCTTCCATGATTATTGAGGCGCTTGGCGAATTCGGCAATATCAAAGCCGTGCCCATGCTCACCAAACGGCTGGACGACTCGCCCATACCGCTGCGCAACAAAATATTGCAAGCGATTACCCGGATTTTGGGTGTTAAATCGTTGCCGCTTTTTTACGGTAAAGATAAAGACAGATTCCGCGATTATTTTCTCATTGCCCTGCAGGATGAAGACCCGGATGTGCAGGATTCAGCCATGCTCGGGCTTTCCAGCGTGGGCGGCGAAGCGGCCTCCGAGGCCATTATCAAGCTGAGCCTTACCCTGAACCCGGACAAGGATTCCAACCGCCTGGGCATGTGTTTTGATGCCCTGACCCAGATCGGTTATTCCCAGGCGCTGGAGCGCCTCTTGCGGGATAATGACGACTACCCGGCCACGGTGGCCGTGGAAGTGCTGTCCCGCATCGCCTCGCCGGAAGTGGTGCCTCTGCTGACTGAAGAGTTTTGGAAAAAGGGGCGCGATGTGCAGCGCAGCATTGCCGGGCACCTTCTCGATCTGGCCGGGCCAGAGCACAAAGATTTCTTTGTGCGCCTGCTAAATGAAATAAAAGACGGCGATATGCTCAAGTCGGCTTTGTATTTTATGGGCGGCGTGGTTCACGATGCCGATGCGCTGGCCAAAATCAAAGAGTTTTTGGACCATCCCTACGATGATGTTAAGGAAGCTGCGCTGGAAAGCTGCATTGCCGCCAATGATCCCGAGCTTGTGCACTATTTCCGTGAAAGGGCCCATCACCCCGACCAGGTGCAGAGGATGATGGCGGTTTACGCTTTGGGACGTTTGGATTTGAACGGCAGTCTCGATATTCTGTCTGCCGCGCTTGACGACGAAAGCGCCGAAGTGCGGCGAGTGGCTCTGGAAGCCATGGGGTCCTTGTGTCCGATTCCCGAAGAATATGCCAGCGTGATGCTTGGGCGTCTGTATGATGAAAGCAGTGACGTGCGCCACACGCTGGTACAGCTGCTTGGTGATTGCGGCGATGACCGGTTTATACCCACATTCCTGGAAGCGTTGAAAGATGAGGATGACTGGGTGCGGGTAAGGGCCCTGGAGGCGCTTGGCCGGTTACGGGTGGAAGCTGTAATTCCGCAAATTTTGGAAATTATTCAAGGTGAAAATATCCTGCTGGCGATCAAAGCTGTGGACGCCATGGTCGAGATTGGCGGTGATCAGGCCTTTAATGCCTTGCTTGGCGCTTTGGAGAGCGGAAGCCCGGATCTGCAGAATGCCGTGGAAGAAGCCCTGGCCAAGTTCGATGAGCAAAGAGGAGGGTAATAATGAGTACTCCGTTTACCCCTAAACCCCCTACCCCGCCGCTGACCAGGTCGGGCACGACCACGCCGGAGCGTTCGCCGTCGCCCTTTTCAGGCCGTAGCGGCTTGGCGGACGGGAGCAGACCGGCCCCTGCCGGACAAAGTTCTCCGGCAACCGGCGTTCCGGCGGCAACACCTGGTGCAGCCGGAGCGCCGGTTGCCGGTCGCAGCTTGTTTCCTCCCTCAGGCGGGGGCGCCGCGACACCTGCCAAGCCGGGTACAATACCTGCCCGACCGGCCACAACACCTCTGTCCCGGCCCTTAGGCGGGGCGGGCACTACTGCCGCGCCTGCCGCAGCCGCAGCGCCCAGGCCGCCTTTGCCCAGGCCCGCCACTCCGGTATCGTCGGCGGTGGCCTCCACTCTGGCCGGCATTAAGGCCACGGATGAAGAATTCCGCCTGTTGCGCGATTTTATCTATGAAAAATGCGGCATTTTTATCGCGGACAACCGCAAATATCTTATTGAAAACCGGCTGGTTAACCGACTTAAGGAGCTCAGCCTTAAAAATTTCAGTGAGTATTATCATTACCTGCGTTATGACGCCAATCGTGCCAGTGAGCTCACCCGTCTTTTTGAAGTGGTGACCACCAACGAAACCAGTTTTTTCCGCAATCCGCCTCAGTTGGAAGTGTTTCAGACCAAGGTGCTGCCTACGGTTATCGCCGAGATCAAGGCCAAGGGGCAGCGGAAGTTGCGCATCTGGTCAGCCGGGTGCTCAACCGGCGACGAGCCCTACACCATCGCGATTATCTTAAGTGAGGTGCTTAAAGGCGATATTATTAACTGGGATATCAAGATTACGGCCAGCGACCTGTCTGAGGCCGTGCTGGCAGCCGGACGCCGTGGCATTTATAATGAATATACCTTGCGCACCACGCCCAAAGACCTGGTGAACCGGTATTTTCACAAGGAAGGCGCCAGCAATTACCGGGTGGATGACAAGCTCAAGGCCATGATCCAGTTTGGCTCGCTTAACCTTAACGACCGCATGCAAATAAAGCGCATCGACCCGTCGCATATTATTTTCTGCCGTAATGTCATCATTTATTTTGACGATATAATGAAGAAAAATGTGATTTCGTCGTTTTATGACAACTTGTTGCCGGGCGGCTATTTGATCATCGGACACTCTGAATCGTTGCACAATATCAGCCGGGCTTTCCAGCCCGAGCATCATCCAGCCGCGATTATGTACCGGCGAGGGTAGGCTGCAATGCTTAAAGGAGCAAGCGAACAGGCATGAGCGTCAAGGTGCTGGCCATTGCCAATCAGAAAGGCGGGGTGGGAAAAACCACCACAGCCATATCGCTGTCTGCGGCTCTTTCCCGCATGGGCAAGCGGGTGCTGATTATGGACCTGGATCCGCATTGCTGCGCTTCGGTTCATCTGCGCTATTACCCGGACGAGCAACGGACTTCGGTGGGCTCCATATTCACCGCAGGCAAAGACGATTACCCCGCTCTGTGGAAGGAAATAATTCAGACCCCGGAGCAAAGCGGTTTTGACTTCAGCGTGGCCCCGGCCGGAATCAGGCTGTCGGACCTGGAAATGGACCTCAAAGACAGACCGGGCAAGGGCGGCATCTTGAAAGAGGCCCTGGCCCAGCTCCTGCCGGAATACGACTATATTGTCCTTGATTGCCCGCCGCACCTGGGTATTTTGCTGGTCAACGCCCTGGTGGCTTCCGACCTGCTCATTGTGCCCATCCAGACGGATTTTTTAGCGCTGCATGGGTTGAAGCTGCTGGTGGATACCGTGCGCCTGCTGAACAAGGCCCTGCCTGTTCCCCTGGATTATATGGCCCTGCCGACCATGTATGACAGCCGGGCCAACGCCTGTGAGCGGGTTTTGCAACTGTTGCAGACCAAGATGAACGACCGGGTTTTCAAATCAGTGATCAGCCTGGACACCAAATTTCGTGAAGCCAGCGCCCAGGGCACGGTAATCCATGCCATTGACCCTGAAAGCCGTGGAGCGCGGGCCTATAACCAGCTTGCAGAGGAAATTTTACAATTATGATCAGATCTCCGGAAGATTATTTTAATGCCCAGGACTTTACGCCCACTGCCGACAAGGAGGACTACACTCCGGCGGAACGTTTGTTCATGCAAAAATATCTGGGGGTGGACAAAGGGGATGTAGCCAAAGATTTAGGGGTGGCTGCCGCAGCGGCCAGCCCGGAAGCGCGCAAAGAGGCCGAGGCCGCCTATGCCGCAGTCAAGGAAGAGGAACCCCCGCTGGAAGTTATCCTCAAGCAGGAAGCGGAAGCCCAGATGGTCAGCTTCTTTATTGGCGAGCAGGAATTTGTGGTGCCCACCATGGCCATGCAGGAAGTTATCCGCTACACCCCTCCGGTGCGTCTGCCGCTTTCTCCGGCCAATGTGGCCGGGGTGATAAATTTGCGCGGCAAGGTCACCCCGGTTGTGATTTTGCGCAAGCTTCTGGATGTGCGCAACAAGCCCCTGGACGGCGAGGGTTTTTTCATTATCTGCCGCAGGCGCGGTTTGCAGCTCGGCTTTCTCATTGAGCGGGTTCATACCATGTACCGGGTGCCGCAGGCCGATATTGACTGGGCAGTGGAATCTCAACTCGGCATCAACGCGGAGATCGATTTTATCTCCGGAATTATGAAATCTCCGGACGGATCCAGGCTTATGGGCATTATTTCCGTGGATCGCATTGTAGAAAATATTTTACGATCCTGAGTAAATAAGGACCTTTAAAAAGATAAGAGGTCAAAATGAGTAAACATATTTTGATTGTGGACGATTCTAAGACTATAAGGAACCTGGTGTCCTTTATCCTGAAAAAGGAAGGCTACCGGGTGACCATGGCCGAGGACGGCCTGGACGGCCTGGAGAAGCTCTACGCCGCTGACGATATTGATTTGGTGATCTCCGACATTAACATGCCGAACATGGACGGGTTTACCTTTATCAGAACCGTGCGCGAGCAGGAAGTATACAGAGATTTGCCCATAGTGGTGTTATCCACCGAAGGGCAGGAAAAAGATATCAAGCAGGGCATCAGCCTGGGGGCCAACCTGTATATGGTTAAGCCCGCCCAGCCGCAGCAGATGGTCAAAAATATAAAAATGCTGTTGGGCTAGCGGATTATTCACGCCGCTGACCTCAGGCGGGTAAAAATTACGGTGCATCGCAACCAGACGAGGTATTTATGAACATGGATTTTGATCCGGAAATTTTCGGGGATTTTATACTGGAAGCCAGAGAACACCTCGAGTCTATTGAGCCCAACCTCTTGGAACTGGAAAAGACTCCGGACAATCTTTCTTTGCTCAATGAAATTTTTCGCCCCATGCACTCGCTCAAGGGGGCGTCGGGCTTTTTGGGCCTGAACAAAATCAACGTTCTGGCCCACAGGTCGGAAAACGTTCTTGATGAGCTGCGCAAAGGCACCATGTCCGTGACCTCGGAAATAATGGACGTGATCCTGTCCGCAACCGATGCCTTGCGGACCATGATCGACAACCTGGAAGACAACGGCTCGGAAGGCGATGTGGATACCCAGCCGATCATCGACATTCTTGACGGCATCATGGCCGGCGGCGCCCCTGCTGCACCCGCCGCCCCTGCCCCGCAAGCCGCGCCCGCAGCGGCTGCGCCTGTTGCAGAAGCTGCGGCACCTGCGGCTGCGTCCGGTGCGAAAGCTGCTCCTGCTGCGGCCCCGGCCCCCAGCGGGCCGGTATTTGAAAGCACTGCCGAGTGGATTGCTTCTCTTGAGCAATTGCCCGCCTACGCGCTGACCTCTTTTGGTGAAACGCACCTCAAAGATTTTGTTGACGAAGCCAGGGAACTGACCGAACAGCTCAACTCCGGCCTGCTCAAGCTCGAAGAAGTGGCCGATGACCCCGGCGAACTGGTCAACGACCTGTTCCGCTTTTTCCACAACCTTAAAGGCAACAGCGGCATTGTCGGCTATAATGAATTAAAC
>CAZNBK010000103.1:0-8396 GCA_964571105.1 uncultured Desulfovibrionaceae bacterium | reverse complement strand
TAACGTGTATTTCGCACATGCCCGGACACCGTGGGATAACTCTATAGAGAACATGATGATATACGGCAAAAATTTCGTCAGACTCAACATATCTTGACCGCAAAAAATAAAATTGAAGGTACGGCAGCTCTGCTCGACCTTGTTGAAGAAGTGGATGAAATGATTCGTAAAGAAGAAAATATCCTCTTCCCCATGAGCCTGGAGTTGCTGGGCGAGAAAGACTGGAGCCGATGCCGCCTAGGTGACGACGAAATAGGCTATTCTTTTGGCATTACCCCCGGCAATGAATGGGTGGCTTCATCCGCTGCCGGAGTAGCAACGACCGATAATGGAAACTTGATTAACTTGTCCACTGGTATGCTTTCACAAGAAGTGCTTAACGCTATTCTTTGCACTTTACCTGTAGATATAAGTTTTGTCGGGCCTGACGACCGGGTTGCCTACTATTCCGACATGGAACACCGTATCTTTCCTAGAAGCGCCGCAGTTATCGGGCGTAAAGTTGAAAACTGCCATCCACCAAAATCCGTGCATATAGTCACTGAAATATTGGAAGCGTTTAAAAACGGGAAACGGGATAAAGCAGAATTTTGGCTGGAGCTGGGTAGCAAGTTTATTCACATTCAATACCTTGCGCTGAAAAACTCGCAGGGAGAATATCTTGGTTGCCTTGAAGTCGGTCAAGATGCAACACATCTTCGCTCTCTTACAGGACAACGTCGACTGCTTGAATGGAAGTAAGTTTGACGCCGATAATAGCAAAAAAAAATCTAAAAGAAATAAAAAAGGACTTTATTATGAGAAAGCATGTAAGGGCAAATGTCAGTTGGGTTGGTCATATTGATTGGGAGTTACAACAATTTCATGGGGATGAATACTCCATTATCAATGGGTCAAGTCAGAACGCATACTTGATTGAAGAAGAAAAAACGGTACTTATAGACACTGTTTGGGTGCCACATCGATTTGAATTTATTGAAAACCTCAAGCTGGAAATTGATTTGGCAAAGTTGGATTATGTGGTGGCCAATCATGGTGAACCCGATCATGCGGGGGCACTGGTCGAGCTTATGAAGGAACGCCCTGACTTGCCTGTATACTGCACAGCTAATGCAGTTAAAAGCCTTGAGGGGCAATTCGGAAAACTTGGATGGAACTTCAATGTTGTCAAAACCGGTGATTCCCTAGAAGTTGGTAATGGGAAAAAACTCGTATTCGTTGAAATGCGAATGCTGCATTGGCCTGACAGTATGGCTACGTATCTTACCGAAGATAACATCCTCTTTTCCAACGACGCTTTTGGTCAGCATTTTGCTGTCGAGGAGCTTTTCAATGATAAGGCCGACCAATGCTTGTTAGCGAAAGAAGCGATGAAATACTACGCAAATATTCTGAATCCTTTTTCGCCGTTTGTAAGTAAAAAAATTGAAGAAATCATAGGATTGAACATTCCCATAGACATAATCGCCCCTAGCCATGGTGTTATATGGCGTGACAACCCGTTGCAAATTGTCGAAAAATATACACACTGGGCAAAAGAATATCAGGAAAACCAACTGACAGTTGTATATGATACTATGTGGGAGGGTACGGCAAAGATTGCCCACTCCATCGCTAAACAGGCGAGTAAAGTAAGTCCTGATACAGTAGTCAAGGTATTCAATATTACCAAAACCGATAAAAATGAGATTATGACTGAGGTATTCAAGTCTCGCGCAATCGCAGTAGGCTCGCCAACGGTCAGCAGCAATATTTTATGTGGGATGGCAGGTTGGCTGCACTTTTTAAAGTCTTTAAAATTTAAAAATAAAAAAGCTGCTGTGTTTGGGTGCTATGGTTGGAGCGGAGAAGGCAACAAAGTGCTAACAGAAGAGCTTACAAATGCTGGATTCCATGTTGTTGAAGAAAGTATACGGTCACAATGGAACTCAGAGAAAGATGATCTGGATAAAAGTGAAGCCATAGCAAAAGCATTGTTGGCCTAAAGAAATAGGTGAATGCCTTGCAGGGTATAATAACTTGGACATGACTAGCAATTTTATGTTCACCGCTGAAGCAGGAGAATACACTTTAAAAAGGGCGTTCTCCTGCTTAACAAAAATTACGGTTGGGGAACTCTATTAGAAATGTTTTTTGAGTTTGATATAGAAAGATTTCACCTGTTTGTCTTTTGGCTACACCTACCTAATCAATGCAGCCTCAATAATTGCCTCCTCCAGTGAAAAGACTTTTACCATCCGCCGACATCCGTCTATAGCCATAATTTTTGTTGGTATGACAGTTGGTAAAATATTTTTATAAATATTTTTTATTCAATAAATTAAAATAATTATACTAAAATCTTCAAACGGACAGGGCAATGAGGGTGTTCAGGCTTGGAGTGCTGTGCAGAAAAGCGCCCAGTCCGAGGTGCTCCTGAAACAGCAGAAAACCGAGCATGAACGGGGCCAGGATAATGGTCTCTATAAACAAGCCCGGCAGCGATTCAACCATGGCCAGTTTGCGCAGCGTGCCGTAGAGGGCGAAGCTTAGGGAAATGCACAAAGCCAGCCAGGGGAAATGCCCGTAGCGGATGACCATGATCGTCACCCCCACGGCGGCCAGGGCAATGGCCAGACCCTGCAAGCGTTTCAGGCGGTCTTTAAACACCAGGCACCCCAGAATTACATTCATCAGGGGGGTGATGTAGTAGCCGAGCGCAGACTCAATGATGTGGCCGTTGGTAACCGCCCAGATATATAAACCCCAGTTGACTGAGAGCAAAGCCGCGCCGCCGCTCAGGCACCAGAGATTGCGGCGGATGCGGAGCGCCGCGCTCACTTCCGGCATGCGTTTTAAAAGCAGGAGCAAAATCAGCACAAAGAGAAGGGACCATAAAGTGCGGTGGGCCAGTAACTGCATGGCCGGAACCGTGTCCACCAGCTTCCAGTATATGGGCAGCAGGCCCCAGATCAGAAAAGCCGAAGCCGTGGAAATAAGCCCGTCATGCGCGGATTTAAGCTCAGAAGCCGGTGTGCTCGCCATGGTGTACGCCTGGTGGTTTTCCAATGAATTGCACCACCTGAGGCTTGTGCCTCAGGTGGTGCAATTGCAAACAGTGTTAAGCGCCCTTGGACATTTTCGTTTTGAGATTGTCGCTTAACGGTCGGCAAAACCGTCTTGCGCCGATCTCGCGGGCGGTGCTTTTGTCACTTCGCCCCGCCGGAGCATTTCGTCGGCATATAAGCTCGAAAGTTGAAATGCTCTGAGCCCGCAGGCCGGGATGATCTACTTGGAAAAACTGCGGGCGAACAGTTCTTCGATGGCCTGCCTGCCCGCATCGGACAGGAAGCGGGTGCCGGTGCCGGTGAAGTGGCGGGCGGTAATTTGCGGTTTGCCGGCTTCCACCCACTCGCTTTCCATCCAGGAAAACCAGCCTTGCCGGTCTTGATCATAGACAAACAGCGGCTTGTTGCAGATTTTGGCGAATTCTGCGCCCCAGCCGGTGCCGCCCTTGACGGTGCCGTCGGCCTGGATAACGCCGACCACAAAAATTTCTTCACCGCTGGAGACCTGCCAGCAGATGGATTGCAGTACTCTTCTGAACAGGGGCGCCCGGGTATATTCCCGGCTCATCAGCTTGGAAACATAGGCCAGGCTGACGTCTTTCAGAGAGAGCTCTTCGGGGGTAAGGGCTTTCAGCCCCCGCTGGCGCAAGGGCTGGTGCCCGGCGAAGCTGTAGTTCACTTCCTCTAGGCCGTACTTTTCAGCGGTTATGCCGAAAAATTCCTCTGTACCAGTGGCTCCGCCACTATACAACACACAGTCTTTGGGGTTCTGCATCAGTTCCTCCTGAGCGAGCTGCCAATCAAACAACGTTCCATGCACAGGGCCGGACAGACCGATTGTGCAGTATGCTTATAGATGATTTTCTTAATCTTTTTTATTTGTTTATTCAAGCGAAGACTGGTTTCCGCTTGAGGTCTCTTTCTGTTCCATTTCCGGAATATGCGCTTATTGTGTACAGCTTCGTTTCACCCGTGGGGTTATTATCCAGATGGCGAGAGGCAATCAGCGCTCAACAAAGGCCGTCCTGCGCCAATTTTGCGGCGCTGTGCTGGATAGCGGGTGCGGACACATAAAACCAATTACCCGCAGTGTCAACTTACTCAATTTAAATCTCGGGGCAAGCGCCGATTGCTTCAGGGAAAAAAAGGCCGTCCCACAAAAAGCGGGACGGCCTTTTTTGATAACTGCTTAAGCCTTACATCCTGGGGCCGCGCGCTTCCTTGGGACGAGCCTCATTGACGCGTAGGGTGCGTCCTCCAAAGCTGCTGTTGTCCAGGGCTTCAATGGCGGCAGACGCTTCTGCGTCGTCCATTTCCACAAAGCCGAAACCACGTGCTCTGCCGGTTTCACGGTCGGTGACAAGTTTGACGGAATGGACCGTACCATAGTTGGCGAAGAGTTCTTGGATCTGTTCTTCTGTGGCGGACCAAGGCAAGTTACCTACATAAATGGACTTAGACATGTAAAAAAACCTCTCTAGAAAATAAAAAAAATCTTTCCGCAGTACGACAGCAAGCACCCACGCTCAAGCCCTGCGGCACACAAACTATTTCATGCCTTAACCGTGTACGTCAGTCAATATAAAAGTCATCCTTTTCCACTTCTGCACAGATATTTTTTTAATTGCCTTTGCAAGAGGCTGAAATCACGGAATATTTATAGGTTAGCAACATACTGATATACTCATTTTTTTTATTGAACAGCGGTTTATACTCTTGCGCAAAGCATGGTGCATGGTTCAGGGCAAACACCCCTGGAAAGCGTTGCCTGAGCACTGTCCGGCATTATTGCTTTGCAATGTATAATTAATACATTTTAGCTTATTTATATGTGTTGCTGACTACAGTGAAGCAATTATACGCTGGGTCATGCAGTATTGTTGCGCCGGGCAATTTGCGGGCTGAGCAGGCTGCGGCAGGTTGCCAAAAGAGCCGGAGAGCGCTAATCTGTGCCTAAATTTATCACCCTTCGGCAATGGGACAACCACTCATGAACAAGACCGCGCAAAGTGCAAGGCAGGTACAAAATAAACCGCTCCGGCAATTCACCGGGGCAGGCCTGTGCCTGCTCATTTTCCTGGGAGTGGCTCTGACTGTTTTTTGGGGGGGCGCTGCCCGGGCCCAGAACATGGACATGGAATACAGTTTCCAGCTCACGGAGAATACCCTGCGGGTGGGTTTTTGGGACGGCTGGGCGCCGTTCAGCTATATTGACGGCGGCAGCGCGCGCCCGGCAGGCATGCTCGTGGATATTTGGGATAAATGGTCGCGGGTGGCCGGGATCAAAGTGGAATACATCGCCATGGATAGCGAGGAGGTTTTCAACGCCTTGCGCATGGGCCAGATCGACGTGGTTATGGGCGCCCCAGGCGCGCACGGCTATGTGCATGACTTAACATTCGGGCCGTCGCTGGGCGGCATTTCCGCCCGGATTTATTACCGCTCTTCCGAGCAGGCCGCTGAGCTGTCTCTTGAAGATGCCCTTAAACTGGCCCCGCTTGGCGTGGTCAGGGGCAGTTCCTTTATCCCGCTTGTGGCGCAACATTTCCCCGGCCTCGGTTTGCAAATATATCCCAGTGCCGAAGCCGTGGTGCAAGCTTGTCTCAACGGAGAGATTGAGGCCTTCATCGCCTGGCGGCTGTGCGCCGAATCTTTTCCGGAATTGGCCGCCAATGGGATAAAGAACACCCGCCCGCTGTTTTCCCAAATCATCCATCCGCTCATGCTCAATACCCGGCCTGGCCTGGTCAAGCTGGTCAATGACAATTTCAACACCATCGGCAAAACTGAAATAAGCAGCATCAGGGCGTCTTGGGACAAGTCGGCGTCCCAGGCAGAAGAGAAAGCCTCGTATTGGCCCTATTTTCTGTTTATTTTTTTGATGCTGGCTTTGTGCATCATTGTGGGCCGGGGGGTGGTCACCAACAGCAAAACTTATAAAGAAATGTACAGTTCGCAGCGAAAAGAACGGAAACTGCTGGACATTCTCAAAGCGCTGTCGGGCAAATATTTTTTGATCACCTTGAGCGATGAAGGGGAGATTTTGGAGGTAAGCCCGGAAGTGCGCACCATTCTCGGCTACCCGCCGGAAGAAATGCTCGGACCCCTGGAGGCCTTTCTGGCCCATGTGCCGAATAACAGCGGCGGAATATTCAGCAACGGGCGCTGGGATTTCAACCACCCGGACGCCTTGCTGACCTTGATGCACAAAAACGGCACATCCCGGCAGCTGTTATTTCTATTCAGCCCGGAAGGCTGCGGCGAAGGGAATAGCGCGGATGTTTGCGGGCTGGTGCTGGATTGTTCCGCTTACCGCCAGTTGGCTGAAGTGCCGGACAGCACCCAGCCGCAGCGCAAGCATTGAAAAAAAAAATTAATGATGGGTTGACATTTTTTTCCCGGTTACATAAAGCTCTAAATCAGAACACATTGCCTGGAGTGCAAGATTTAATATGAAAACTCTTTGGACCGCTTTCAGCTATTACTTTTATTTTTATTTTATCCGTGAGCTGCGGCCGCTAGGGGTGTGTTCGTCGTAAATTTTGTCGAATTAAACCTAATAAACGGGCCGCAGCAACATGCTGCGGCCCGTTTTTTTTGAATGTTGCCGTGGCTGAAAGCCAAGGTTCACAACCGGACCTGCCAGGAACAGGACAGGGCCGAAATAAGGAGTTTACCATGCTCGGCAAGCAAATCAGACTGCAACGAATTGTCAATCCTGCAAGCAAACGCACAGTCATTGTGCCGCTTGATCACGGTTTGACCGTAGGCCCCGTGGCCGGGCTTACCGATATCCGCCACACCGTGGCGCGCATTGCCGAAGGCGGCGCAGACTGCGTGGTCATGCACAAAGGCGCGGCAACCGAAGCCGGGCCAAGCTTGGGCCGCGGGCTGCCCTTCATGCTTCATCTTTCCGGGGGCACCTCCCTCTCCCCCCTGGCCAACACCAAAACCCTGGTAGCCACGGTGGAAGACGCTCTGCGCCTGGGCGCGGATGCCGTGTCCGTGCACGTGAATTTGGGTAACGAAGCCGAGGCGCGCATGCTGGATGACCTCGGTCGGGTCACCTCGCAGGCGGCCCAATGGGGCGTGCCGGTCATGGCCATGATTTACGCGCGCGGCCCGGTAATCAAGGACGAATACGATCCGGAAGTGGTGGCCCTGTGCGCCAGGGTGGGCATGGAGCTGGGCGCGGATATCGTTAAGGTGCCCTACACCGGCAATGTGGACAGCTTTGCCGCAGTTACGGCCGGGTGCAGCATTCCCGTGGTGATTGCCGGTGGTCCCAAGTGCGATTCCACCGCCGCTTTCCTGAAAATGGTTCACGATTCCATTCAGGCCGGCGGGGCGGGTTTGTCTGTGGGCCGTAATATTTTCCAGCACAGCCACCTGGTTGAGCTGGTCGGTGTGCTGCGCGACCTGGTTCATCATGGTCTGTCCCTGCGTGACGCCCAGAAAATTATGCGTGACTGCGAAGCCCGGTCCGCCAAAACCGGAGTTAAGTGCGCGGCATGAACAAGTTGATTTATTTTCTGGCTGACCCCTTTGAAGGGCATGAAGTTTCCCAGGCCCTTGAAGCCGGGGTGCACGGGCTTATCGTACCGGCTGACCAATTGGAAGCAGCGGGGCGCATGGCCAGGGTGTCTGTGCTGAGCCTGGCCGATATGCCGCTATGCCAAGTCACGGTGCAGGCCGATGAGCTGGCGGCGGGCGAGACTTTGGAACGCGGCGGCTCTGTGCTCCTGGCCCCGGAGTGGGAAGTCATTCCTGTGGAAAATCTGATCACCCGTAAAAGCGGCGCCGCCAAATTGGCCCTGGCGGTGAAAAACCTGGAGCGGGCCAAGCTGGCAGGCGAAATCATGGAACAGGGCGCGGATATCATTGCCGTTACCCCGCAGGGCCTTTCGCAGTTGGACGAGATTATGGCCTGCCTGAGCGGCGCTGCCGCAGACGTGGAGCTTACTCCGGCCAAGATTACCGCCATTGAGCCCGTTGGCCTGGGCAACCGGGTCTGCGTGGATACGCTGAGCATGTTTGAGCGCGGCGAGGGTCTGTTGTGCGGCGATTCCTCAGCCTTTACTTTTTTGGTGCACGCCGAAACCGAGCTTAATGAGTTTGTGGCTTCCCGACCGTTTCGGGTAAATGCCGGGGCCGTGCATACATATGTATTCAGGCCGGAAGACCGCACGGCTTATTTAAGCGAGATTGCGGGCGGGCAGACCGTGCTGGCCGTGTCGCATACCGGACGCACCCGACCGGTGATTGTGGGGCGCGCCAAGCATGAGGTCAGGCCCATGCTTAAAATTTCTGCGGAAACTGAAACCGCGCGAGGCGGCATCTTTTTGCAGA
>CAZNBK010000102.1:7108-8420 GCA_964571105.1 uncultured Desulfovibrionaceae bacterium | reverse complement strand
CACTATATTCAGCACGGTATCCAGCAGAATATCTATGAGCACAATGCCCTTGAATTTGCCGTTCACTTTAATGACCGCGCTTACGGTGGTCATCAGTACGCCTTTGCCGCCCACGTTATAGGTGTACGGCGAGGTTATGGAGGTTTGCTCGCGCCGTTTGGGCAAAGCGTAATAATCGCTCGCTTCCAGATTTTCCAGCGCAACCAATTCTTCCCCGTGCGCCAGATAGGGAATAAATCTGCCGGTTTCGTCAGCGCCCAGCCTGTTTATGTAGTCGCTGTCGCGTCCGTCAAAGGCATTGGGCTCCCAAGCGGCGCCGGAAGCAAAATAACTGTCGTCGCCCTGCTCAACGCCCCGCAACATCCCGACAATCTGCTCGCGGGATACAAGAAGCCCCTGTTCGCTAAGGGAGGACAAGCTGTTTGCCAACCCTTGAGTTTGGTTAAAAGCTGTTTCAAAAAAATTGCTGACCTCATTGCCTTCCTGCCCGGCCAGGGTGGCCAGTTGCTCCGCAGCCAACTCTTCAATGGCCGACGATGTTCGGCTTTGAATCTGCCAGGTAAGCACACCCAGGGCCAGCACCAGCATGATCGCCAAAGGCAGCATGATTTTCCAGGTCATCCGCAGTTTTCGATACCAGGACATGGAATCCCCCTTTCAATTAGAAGGTTAAAACAAGTGCTCCCAAAACAATTAACGCTCGACAAAGACTCTTAGCGGCGCGGCGAAAGCCAATTAAATTGCACACAGCCTGTGCCTTGCCTTTGGGCTGCGCCTTGCGCTGGTGCATTTTGCTTTCCGGCAAAGCCACACGCCCAAGTCTTTGTTACGAGCATTGCCACACTTAGTTTCATGTCGTCGGAGCAGTTGGCATTTAGAGCAGTAAGGCCCTGGAGGCAAAATCCTTGCGGGCATTTCAAGCGTGAAATGCCCCGGACTTGCCCAAATGCTAAGTGCTCCAGACTATATAACTGGTAAATGCTCTGGAGATTCTGTCCGTCCATGCAAATGAGGTAAGCGCATCATGTCGGCCAAGAAAAACGTCAGCTTTTCCCGTTTGCCTGCACAGCTCTCTCACTGATTATTTTCGGCAAAATAAGAAAATACATTATGAACAAAAAGGCATCCCTGCCCAATTGGGCAGGGATGCCTGAATACTCGCCCCAGGGTTGCCTGGGATAATTAATGCCGGATAAAAACGCAGTTTTGCTTTTCAGCAAAACTGAACGCCCAAGGTCGGCCTAGGGCGTTATTATGCCGGAATTTATGCCGCCCGAAGCATTTATCGACCGGGCAGCTCGTGGTTTAAAAT
>CAZNBK010000102.1:2652-7098 GCA_964571105.1 uncultured Desulfovibrionaceae bacterium | reverse complement strand
GGTTGGACGCAGGACGCCGCTCAGGGACACTGGGGGCCTCCTTGCCGGAGTCCAGCCACTCCCGGCTCAAATACAAACCACAATAACAGGCGCCGTAGTCTTGCACATCGGGTTCCCGGTACAAGCAGGGACAGATAATGTCCTTGTCCAGTTCGCGTTCGCCATTGGCCAGCCTGCACGGGCAAGCCATATAGCCGTATCGGGCCTTGGTTTTGAGCAAATTCTCCAGGAGCGGCAAAGTCATATTTTCCAAATCGGGATTAAAAAAATAGCCCTTGGCTTCCTGAATGGGCTTGAGCATCGCATGCAGCCCCTGCGGCGTCTGTCCCGGCTTGCCTTCCATTATAAAAACTCCTCCGTGTAGCGTTGTTCGGAAAATCCGACCAGGACCTCTTCACCGTTGTTGACCACCACCGTGGGAAAAGAACAGTCCGGGTTATACTTGCGCACTTCCCGCATTACTTCCCGCTGCTCGTCGCCCTCCAGCAAATCCACATGAACTACCCGGATGGGAATGTCGTGTTCTTTAAAAAACTCTTTGCAGTGCTTGCAGTGGATACAGGTAGACAGTGCAAACACCTGGATATCTTTGTCCATGATTACCTCCACACGTTATAGGATTATGAATAACAGGTAATACAGTGACCCTATTTTGGCAACCGCAGCCGTTATTGCTTTGGTTGTGAAAGCTCGACAATCAGCGCGGCCAAACGCTCCAGCAGCGCTTCCAGGGTGTTGAAATATTCCGGAGCACGCCGGGCGCTGACCAGTTGGAACTGTTCCAGACTCTCAAGGTAGGCATCGCTCATATGCTCCCGGTCCAGGTTCAATTCCCGGATGTGATGGGTCACTCGCAAGTCCATCTCGGCAAAATGCAGTTCCACGGCTTCCGCATCGCGGTCAATGCCAAAACGCTGCCCTTCCCCCACGGCCTTGCGCATATCCTGCACCGCTGCATACAGCTCGTCCAGGCGTTCCTGCGCAAACGCGCTCACCCTGGACATGGCTGCGTCGAGTTTTACCTGCTCCTGAACCCGGGCCTCTTGCTTTTTTCGGATAAGTTCACCCGGCGTGGGCGGCTTGTGCAAAGCATTGTACAGCAGCCAACCCAGCACCCCCAGAAAAACGAAGCCTACCAAGACATTAATGACCATGTCAGTTACCCATCTTCCCGGGTCCACTCCCAGCAGCTATAAGCCCGAATAACTTCCCGCTGTCCGCCGTCTGCATAAACGCTATGCGCAAACGCCGTTTTCTCTCCGGCAACCTCTGTGCAGCGAGTCTCCAGAATGTCGCCGGGACGGGCTTCGGACTTGAAATTAATTTCAAACTGCCGCAGCCCCCGGCTCAGACAACGATCTTCCGCCGGACGAGGCACGCTTTGCAGAATCCAATCCAGGTAGTTGGCATTGTTGACATGGTCGTTAACATCAATATCCGACCAGCGCACCGGCGCACACACCGCCACTGCGGCATCCTTTACCTGGGACAGGCGCAGCTCGAAGTCCGCCACGGCATAGTCGCCGCTTTCCGGGTAAATCTCCTTGATAAACTCAGGCACCCGCTCAAGTTTGAAGGTCTTGTTATTGACCACCACCCACCAGGAGCTTGCCCTGGCCAAAATCTCGCCGTTACCGGCGCTCAGCCTGAATTCACGGCGGCAGCGCAGCCGCTCCACCGAGGAAGGCCAGGTTTCCAAAATCACTTCGTCTTGCGCCTTGGGCAGTTTATCAATACAGACCTGCCAGCGGGCCAGCACCCAAGTCAAATCCCGGCTGTTCAGCAGCTCAAAGCCCACGCCCAGCGCTTCGGCGTGCAAACCGGCAACCTCTTGCATGTAATTGCACAGGTTTTCCACCGACAGGCGTCCACCGGCGTCCACTTCATAATAACGGACCGTAAAGGTTCTGCTCAAACTGAGTTTCATATTTTTTATCATTGTTGCCCGGTTAACAGCTGAGGCGCGTCAACAACTTTGTTCACAAGCGAAAAAAAGCCAAAGATAGTTTCCATAATATACGCAAAAACCGGGACGGCTTTTGCGAAAGGCACACGCTGCTTGCCCGCGCGCGGGCTGGTTTTCCTTCAAAAAACCAGCCTCATTGTTGTTCGGCTAAATTGGCCGGACAGCAATGATTCTTTATTTTACACAAACCCGGTCTTTCTTCAAGCCGGATGTGGAGCGGTTTTACTTTGGGAAGGCATAACGCTCTGCCGGGATTTGCCAGCAATCCCGGCTGCGCGATGCGCCCTTGCGGCAAGGGTGAACGCACCTGCCCGCAAGCCGGTGAAGCGGCAAGGGCTGTCGGGTGGAAATGGCGGACGCTGAGAGGCGCAGCAATAACCGCAAGCCTGGGACACCCCAAGCTGCCCTAATTCAGCTTCAAAACCAAGCGCACGGCCTGGGGGTCATCGGGCGAGTCTTCGACGCGCATGCCCACCTTGCGGGCCAGGGCCTGCATGGCGGTGTTCTCGCGCATGGTCTCGCTGATCAAATAGGTTGAACCGCGCTCTTTGGTGTATTTGACCATTTTTTGCAACAGCAGGTAGCCGATGCCCTGTTTCTTCATATCCGATTGCACCATCATGCCGAATTCAGCGTCGTGATTGTCCGGGGTGGTGTTGGTGCGCACCACGCCGATGATTTTCCAGTCGTCCCCCTGGTGCACGCAGGCCACAAAGGCCATCTGGCGCTCGTAGTCCAGCTGGGTGAAATTGGCCATGTCCTCATGGTCAAAGGTATGTGCGGCGTTGAAAAAGCGTAGCCGCAAATCTTCCGCGGTCTGCCGGTCAATAAACGCTTTAAGCGGCGGCTCGTCCTCCGCCCGGATGGGACGCAGCAGCAATTCAAGACCGCCGTCCAAAGTCACGGTTTCTTCCAGCTCTTTGGGATAGGGCCGAATAGCCAGCCTGGGCATGCCCTGCTCCGCCTTGGGCGTGCTCACCCGAATGACTCCCGAACTGACCTGGATGTGATTGTCATCCAGAAAAATCGGGTTGAGGTCCAGGCAGTCCAGCTGCAAAAGGTTTTCATACATCTGGTCAATGTTGACCAGTAAACGGCAAAGCTCGTGCACGCGCGGGCCGGGACGGCCGACGTTGATGAGCTTGGCAATGCGGGTGCGTGAAATCAGCTCTTTGGCCAGAGCCATGTTCAGCGGCGGCAGGGAGGAGGCCTGGTCGTGGGCGGCTTCCCGGGCCGCACCGCCGTGCCCGAAAGTAATATAGGTGCCGAAGGTCGGATCCAGGCGCACGCTGATGAACAGTTCCACCAAAGACGAAGACGCGCTGACTTTGCGCACGCTAAGCCCCCGGACCGCACCGGCAGGCAGCACCGCCGCCGCATTGATTAACAGGCGTTTGGCGCTGCGCACCGCAGATTCAGGCGAAACCACATATTCCGCAGCCTGGCTGAATGACTCGGGCACATCCTCACAGGCCAGGTCCAGGTCGATGCTTACCGGCAAACCCAATTCCTGGGCCGCTGCATAAACCTGTTTGGACAAGCCTTTGCCCAACTTGTCGATATAAATAAACGGCGCAACCGGAACAGCATAGGCCTTGAGCACGGCCTGGGTTTCCGGGTGACTTAAGCGCTTACGGCCTTCAGCCAGGGCCTTGTCCAAAATGGCGGAGGCTCCCTCCCGGTCGGGGTGCCACGAGCTGTCCAGCGGGTCGGGCGTCTGCATCAGCATGGTCTGGTTATGCTGGTATTCGGTCAGATATAGGAAGGCCCGGATGGCATGCTCCGGCGTTTCATAAGACGGCAATCCGTTGGAATCAAAGAGATGCCGGGCTTCGCTGGAAGCCTCCGTGCCCATCCAGGCCAGCAGGGTCAAGCGCCTGGCCTTTTTCAAACGCGGAACCAGCGCCTCGGCCACTGCCAGGCCGTCCAACCCGGCAAACGGCACATGCATGAGCAAAATAGCATCCACGCCTTTGTCGCGGGAAAGGATGCCGCCCAGCTCGGCGTAAATCTGGCCGTCCGCATTGTACGGTATGCCGATGGGGTTGCTGCCGGTCCAATTCTGCCCCAAAAGCTCGTCAATGGCTGCAAATGTCTCTTCAGATAGATTGGCCAGCTTACCTTTTCCGGCCAGCAGGGCGTCGGCGGCCATAACCCCCGCCGAAGTGCCGTTACTGACAATGGCCAGACGCTCGCCGCGCAGTGTTTTGCCGGAAGACAGAGTCCGCGCCGCATTAAACAGGGCGTCAATGGTCCGCACCCGCAGCATGCCCGTGCGCTGAAAAGCCACATCGTAAATTTCCGAGGGCGTGGTCTTGTTCCTGTCGGACAAATCCTGAACGTCCCTGGTCAGCATGTGGTCAATGGCCGCGCCCGGCCGCAGCACCAAAACAGGCTTGAGCTTGGCCGCCGCTCTGGCTGCGGACATAAAATTGCGCGCATCGTCACCGTGAACACGGGCCTCGATCTTGATCACATCG
>CAZNBK010000102.1:0-2642 GCA_964571105.1 uncultured Desulfovibrionaceae bacterium | reverse complement strand
CAGATAAAGAAGAATGGCCTTGGTATAGGGGTCAGCGCTCAGGTAATCGAGCATGGCCGAAAAAGAAATATCCAGGCGGGCCCCCAGAGAAACCACGTGGGAAAACCCGATGCCGTTGGCCTTGCCCCAATCCAGAACCGTGGTGAACAGGCTGTCGGACTGGGAGACAAAGGCGACCCGCCCCGAGGTGCCCGAAGTATGGGCCATGGTGGCATTGAGCTTGGCATGCGGCACCATCACGCCCATGCTGTGCGGCCCGATCAGCCGCATGCCGGGCACATTGGCCGCGCCCAGAAACTCGCGGCGCACTTCGCTGATTTCGCTTTCGTTAAGCCCGGTCAGGTTGCTGCCCATCAAGATGGCTGCCTTGGCATTCCTCTTACCCAACAGGCGAAGGCATTCCAGGGTTTCCGCCCGCGCCAGGTGGATGATGGCCAGGTCCGGATCCTGCGGCAGCGCTTCCACACTGGGATAGGCCAGCACTCCGGAAATGGCCGGGGCTGTAGATACGGGCATGACCGGACCGGCAAAACCGCCGGTGATCAGATTGCGCACAATGATATTGCCCGGATTGTCGGGCTTGGGCAAAGCGCCGATTACCGCAATGGAGCGCGGGTTGAACAGATAGTGCAGGTTGGTGGTGCTCATGGTTCCCCCGGGCTTGGGTTGGGCAGAAATTAATCCCGTTACCGTCAAACTGCCTTGCAGTATCCGGCAAAAACCGATTTATAGCAACCCCCGGCAGAGGATGCACCCTTTCGCGGGGCCGGGCGCGCTGCCTCAATCAGCCATGCTTCCCTGAGGGATTTGCCTGCTCCACTTGCCGTTGCCTATGCTTTCCACGGCCATGAACTCACTTGTCGGCAAAGTTCATGTACATTTTTTCACATGCCTTGCCTTGCCTATCAGAAAAAGATGGGGTAAGGGTTTACCTTCCCCGGTATATCAGCCTTGTAAACACAGCGAGGTCGGCCTGTTTGCGGGTTTCCGGCACTCGGCTGCCGATCGGTTATTTCACCGGGTCAATTTATTCGGAGGTCTTTTATGAGCGAGGAACAATTGTTTGCCCCCCCCACGCCCCTGCCCGGCACCCATGTGCCCGGCAAAGCAGCTTATGACGAGCTGTGCGCGGCTGCGGCAGCCGACCCCGAAGGGTTTTGGAGCAAACGCGCCCAGGAGCTGCTTGACTGGTTCTCGCCCTGGCAAAAGGTTATGGACTGCGATCTTGCCCAGGCCAAAATCGGCTGGTTCCTCGGCGGCAAGCTCAACGTGGCCCACAACTGCCTGGACCGCCACCTGGCCGCAGGCCGGGGCAACAAACCCGCCATTATTTGGGAAGGCGATCCGGAAAACGAATCGCGCACCCTCACCTATACAGAATTGCATGCGGAAGTTTGCCGCTTCGCCAATGTGCTCAAGTCCCTGGGGCTGAAAAAGGGCGACCGCGCCTGCCTGTATCTGCCCATGATTCCGGAAGCCGCAGTGGCCATGCTGGCCTGCGCCCGCCTGGGCGTTATCCACGCCGTGGTTTTCGCCGGTTTTTCCTCTGCCAGCCTGGCCGACCGCATCAACGACTGCGGCGCCAAGGTTCTGGTCACCTCCGACTGCGTGCCCCGTTCGGGCAAAAAAATCCCGCTCAAACCCAGCGCCGACGAGGCCCTGGAATCTTGCCCGTCCATTGAAAAAGTGGTCGTGGTAAATCGGGGCGGGCTTGACGCGCCCATGCAGCCCGGTCGGGATATCTGGTGGCATGAAGCCATGCACGCCCCGGGCATTGCCGCAGACTGCCCGGCAGAACCCATGGATGCCGAAGACTTGCTTTTTCTGCTGTATACTTCGGGCAGCACCGGCAAACCCAAAGGCGTGGTGCACAGCTCCGGCGGCTATCTTACATACGCGGCCCACTCCACCCAGATTGTTTTTGATCTCCAGGAGCAGGATATTTACTGGTGCACCGCCGATGTGGGCTGGATCACCGGGCACACTTATCTTATTTACGGCCCCCTGGCCCTGGGCGCCACCACGCTGATGTTCGAAGGCGTGCCCTCCTGGCCCAAGCCGGACCGCTACTGGAAAATTGTTGAAAAATACAAGGTCAGCATCATGTATACCGCGCCCACGGTTGTCCGGGCCCTGATGCGGGAAGGCTCCACCTGGACCAAGGGGTGCGATCTTTCCAGCCTGCGCGTGCTCGGCTCGGTGGGCGAGCCCATCAACCCGGAAGCCTGGCTCTGGTATCACGAGCATGTGGGCGGCAAAAAAGCCCCCATTGCCGATACCTGGTGGCAGACGGAAACCGGCGGCATTCTTATCAGCCATCTGCCTTATGCGGGCACGCTTAAACCAGGTTGCGCCGGGAGCCCTCTGCCCGGCATTGCCGCCAAGGTAGTCCGCTCCGACGGCTCCGACGCGCCGAACGGTGAAAACGGCCACCTGGTGGTCTGCGCCCCTTGGCCCGGCATGCTGCGCGGTCTTTACAACGATGCGGAGCGCTTCAAATCAAACTATCTGGAGCGCTTCCCCGGTTGCTACCAGACCGGTGACGGGGCCACAGTGGATAATGACGGAGATTTCTGGATTACCGGGCGTCTTGACGACGTCATCAACGTTTCCGGCCACCGCATGAGCACCGCCGAACTGGA
>CAZNBK010000101.1:0-8459 GCA_964571105.1 uncultured Desulfovibrionaceae bacterium | reverse complement strand
AATCTCAAAGCGAAATGGCGATAACAATAACCGGCCACGGCGATAAAAACAGTCACCTGGACCGGAGGTATGGATTATGCTAGCCACAGCCGATGCTCTCGCAATATCTTCAGGAGCGGTCATGATGCGCATTCATGACCTGCCGGACGCGGATTTCCGCCGGACCATCTTTGTCTTCGGACAAAGGGGCCTGATCGTGTTTTTGGCCCTGCTCAACGCCTTTGTGCCGCTGTCCATCGATCTGTACCTGCCGGCGCTGCCGTCCATGACCTCGGTCTTCGGGTCTTCCGAAGCCACGGCCAAACTGACCTTAAGCCTGTTCATTCTCGGTTTTGCCGTGTCCATGCTTTTCTGGGGTCCCCTGAGTGATCGTTACGGTCGCAAACCCATTCTGACCGCAGGGCTGATCCTGTATATTCTGGGCGGGTTCATTTGCGCCATTGCCCCAAGCATGGCCGTGCTTATCGCAGGACGCAGCTTGCAGGGCGTCGGCTGCGGCGGCATCCAGGCCGTATCCATGGCCATTGTCAAAGACACCTGCCGGGGCAAGGTCATGGAAAGTGTGTTGGCCTGGATCCAGACCATGACCGTGGTCTGCCCCATGGCCGCCCCCATTCTCGGCGCCTGGCTGCTCAAATTCACCCCCTGGCAGGGCCTGTTTTGGATACTCCTGGGTTTCGCCGTTGTCGCCCTAATGATTTCCCTGGCTCTGCGGGAAACCTTGCGCGACCCTCTGGACACAGCGGCCTGGCGCACACTGGCCCGCATCCCCCATGTGCTCAGGCACAAGGGCCTGGCCGCGCTGCTGTTGATCTTTTCCCTGAGTTCCATGCCGTTCATGGCCTATCTGGCCAGCTCATCTTTCATTTATGTGAACACCTTCGGCGCCAGCCCCGAGGCCTACAGCTATTATTTCGCGGCCTCAGCCGGGGTGACCGTGGGCGCGCCCTTTGCCTACATGCTCTTTTTGCGCAGGCTGCCGCGGGTCTTCTTTCTGGGCATGTGCTTTGCCTTTATGACCCTGAGCGGCATTTTGCTGCTGCTCTGGGGCCAAACCGGGCCGCTGCTCTTCACCATCCTTTTTGTGCCCATCAGTTTTTTCGGCACGGCCTGCCGCCCCTCCTCCACCACGCTGACCATGTCGCAGCTTGATTCAGACAACGGCACCGCGGCTTCGCTCATGGGCAGCTGCGGCCTGCTGTTCGGCGGCTTGTCCATGCTGCTCTGCTCTCTGGATTGGCCCGATTTAATTGTGGCCGTGGGTGTAATCTGCACCGTTACCGGCCTGCTCTGCCTGCGTCTGTGGCTGGCCGCCAGCCATTTTAAACTTTACCGGGAGCACTCATAAGCATGCCCGCCCTGACGCCGGGCCTTTTTTGAAACCAGAACTGAAACAAAAACGGGGAGAAAGCAGAAAAATAATTTTCCACCTTCTCCCCGCTCTTGCGCTCTATTCCTTCTTCCGCCCCCAAGCGCACTAAATACCGGGGGAACATAAGGCAGGCACATGGGGAGTAAACCATATGGGCATTCTTGCCTATGCCTCCTCCCCCAAAAAGTTATTGCTCGTCTTCGCCGTTGTCGGCGCCAAACTGGGCCAGGTATTTGCCGAACTTGGCGTAATGATCGCGCAGGCCGTTTTCAATGCTCAAGGGATCTTTGGTGCAGGCCGCATCGTAAAGCTCCTTGTGCCTGCCGTAAAAAACCTTGGGGTCGTCCGCTTCCACCCACTGATGATAGAGCAGCAGGTGCTCGGCGCTGCGGTAAAATTTGCGGACAACTCCCAGCAAGGCCTCATTGTCCACTTTGGACAGCAGGATGTCGTGGAATTCAAAATCAAGGTCGGAAATGCGGTGCAAATCGCCGCTGCCGTAAGCCAGCTCTTTCATTTCCTCCATAATGCATTCCAATTGGCGGTAATCGCGGTCATCCAGCAGATGAATGGTTTGCGATACTCCGTAACCTTCAAGCACGCCATTGAGCGTGTACACATCCAAGATTCGCTTGGACGTGGGAGAGGCCACGGTAATACCCTTATGCGGCTCGCTTTGCAGCAGGCCCACGGAACACAATTCGGTCATGGCTTCGCGCACGGGCGCGCGGCTGATTTTCAGGGTTTCCGCAATGTATATTTCTTTGATATGCTCGCCGGACTTGAGTTCACCGCGGACAATGGCATCGCGGATGTAGTTCATGGCCTGAACCTTGCGGGTTGAATTGCCCATGGGTACCGCCCTGTTTAATGATAAAGATTCCATGCCCGGGGCCGCCTCCCCGGCTCATTCGTGCGGGCCGCTGCCGAAAAACTGAATTGTATTGCGATTGCTGGTCATAAAATAATCTGAAGCTCGGTTTGCGTCAAGCTTGGCAACTTATCGCCAAACAACAACCGGCTTGCAGGTCCAGGCCCGAACGTCTGAATCTCACTCCACATCACCCCCTGCATCACCGCGCTTTTTCCTGAAGCTGGGCAGCAGAGTTTTCTCGCGCTGGCTGATAAACACGCCGAGCAAAATAACCACGCAGCAGCCGAATTGCACTGCTGTCAGGGTTTCGCCCATGATCACGATGCTCAGGAAGATGGTGAACACCGGCACCATGTTTACAAAAGAGGTCAGCCGGGCCAGGGGAATTTTCGGAATGCAGCTGTTCATCAGCGTATACACCCCAAAGGTGGTCACCAGTCCGGAAAGCACCAGCATCAGCGTGGGCTTGAACGGCCACTCCGTAGGAATGGGCGTGCCCGAAAAATAAATCACCGGAAGGATGAACAGGGTGCCGATCAGGGACTGCAACATGGCGGAAAACATTAAAGGATAGGGCATGGAAAACCGACGCAGGGCAATCAGGTAACCGGCCGAGCAAACACCGCCGACAATCAACAGACCGTTGCCGAGCACCGGGTTTGGCGCGTAGCTGCTGGCTTCAGCCGTGGAGTTGAGCACGCCGATGGCGATGACCGCCAGCACAAAACCGGGCAGGGCGTACTTGCCGGGCTTTTCCTTGATGGTCAGCCAGGCCAGCAGGGTAACGATAATGGGAGTGCAGGCGGTAATCACCGCTGTTTGCGATACCGTGGTGTTGCGCATGCCGAAGCTGATAAACAGCAAATACAGGCAGGGCTCGCAAAAGGCGGTGAACAGATACACGCACCAGTGCCGGGGTTTTACCTGCCGGGCGATGCGCAAAAGCCATTTGTTGAAAACAATACAGAAAATGCAAAACCCGAAAAACATGCGGCCCCAGGCGGCAATGAGCGGGTTAAAATAAAGCAGCGCTTCCTTGTAAATAATATAGCCCGTGGACCAGCACAGTATGGCTAGGAGCATGGTGGCGCTCACATGCCAGGGGGTGTCCAGCCAGGCTTTTTTCCCCACATCCCCGGTGTCGGTGTTCATATTTGCCCCTCGTCATAGCTTGTCCGTAATCTGGTACTCTGCGCATACATCCATAAATGGAACTTTCGCATAGAGATTGTCGCTGCGGCGGGAAAGCCGGGCGCGGTTTTCCCGCCCGCGCCCGGTCTGCCAAAGCTTGTGCTCCTTTTTAAACATACTGCCCGGCTAATTCAGCCGGGCAGCAATGTTTTTTTAGAATAATACGCTGGGCAGCCACAGCGCGATGCCAGGGAAGATCATCACGATGGCCAGGGCCAGGGCCTGCAGCAACAGGAACGGAATAACCGCGAAGTAGATGTCCTTGATGGTCACCTCGGGCGGGGCCACCGCCTTCATGAAGAACAGGTTCAAGCCGTATGGCGGCGTAATGTAAGCCATTTGCATGTTGATGACATACAAAATGCCGAACCAGACCGGGTCAAAGCCCAGTGCCCTGATAATGGGCAGATAGATGGGCATGCACAGGAACAGGATGGCAATGTCGTCAAGAAACATGCCCAGCACAAAAAAGCTGAGCTGCATGACAACCAGGATTAACCAGGGGTTGATGTCCAGGCCGACCACCAGGGAGCGGATCATGGATGTGGCCCCCAGGGCCGAATAGGTCTTGCTGAAGATAATCGCACAAATGGTGATATACCCAGCAAATCCGGCAATGCGCATGGTCTGGATACAGGTTTCATGCAGCACTTTGCGGGTAATCCTGCCCTGGATAAGCCCCATGATCAGCGCCAGGCCCGCGCCTATGGCCGCGGCCTCGGTGGGCGACGCCACGCCGGAGAAGATGCAGTACAAGAGAATGGTAATGAGAATAGCCGGCATGATAATAAACTTGAGCGAGCGGAACTTTTCCGGCCAGGAGGCGCGAAGTTCCAAAGGCAGGGCCGGGCCGTCCTGAGGGCGGATCATGCAGCGGACCATGATGAAGACAATATAAATACCGGCCAGCATCAAGCCCGGCATTACCCCGGCGGCAAACAGCTTGCCCACGGACACGTCGCCCAAAAAGCCGTACATGATCATCATCAGGCTGGGCGGAATCAAAAAGCCCAGCGCCCCGCCGGACATAACCGCGCCCACGGTCATCCGTTTGTTATAACCGCGGGAAATCATGGCCGGCACCACCAGCACGCCAAGCGACAGCACCGTGGGGCCGGACAGGCCGATCATGGCCGCAATGATGGCGCAGACCACGATGGTGCCCGCGCCCAGAGCGCCGTTGATGCCGCCCGCCCACTTGTACATGGTGTCGAAAATATCGTTGGCTATGCCTGTGTAGTGCAGTAAAAACCCCATGAACATAAACAATGGCACCGCTGTGAGCACAATACTGCCGGAAACGTCCATGAGCGAAAAATAGATTACGTTAAAGGCGTGCGGCCCCCACAGAAAATAGGTGGCCAAAACACCAACAGTGCCGAGACAGAACGTGACCGGCAGGCCGAAAAGCATGAGCACCAACATGGATGCGAACATTATCAGGGTTACTTCAATGGGACTCATTGTTCGGCTCCTTCGGGTTGATCAAGCAATGTCTCACCGGTAAAAGCCAACCAATAATTTTTGATCAGTTCAGAACAGAACTGCAACGACAGCAGCCAGGTGCCGGCAGCCAGCATGGCCCGCCAGTGGTAAAGCGGCTGGCGGATGATGTTGTTGGCCAGCTCTCTCACTTCCCACGACTTCATCGCGTCCAGAGTGGTTTGCCAAACCAGCACAAAGCAGAACGTCAGCGTCAGAGTATAAGTGACGCAGTCCACGATGGCCCGGTTACGCGGGCTCCACTTGCCGACCAGGGCATCCATGCACACCTGCGATTTGGCCAGCACCGACGGCCCGCCGGACCAGACAATGTACACACCGAACAACATGCCCAGTATATCCATTGACCAGACCGTGGGGGAGTTAAAAAAACGCCGGGAGATAACTTCCCAGAAGACCACGCCGATCATCGGCAGGATCAGATAGCTGCCGATGCGCTCTGTCCAGCGGCTGACGCTATCGATGACCCAGGTTATTTTTATTAAAACTTGCTTCATTATGTATCCACCCACCTAATAAGTTGCCTCTTGCATGCGGCATGCGCCGGATTGGCGGCGCATGCCCTCATGCTGGAATTTTGCGCTAAAGACCGCTCTCCCGGCGGAATTTCATCCCGCCGGCGCCGATCTCGCGGGCAGTGCTGCGCGCAGCGCAGCACTGCCGAAGCATTTTAGACAATACGCTTGCACTGCTAAAATGCTCGCACAAACTCGATGGTTACAGGCGTCCGCCAGCTCTGGCCACGCCCTTGATGATTTCCATAGCCTTGGCGTTTTCAGGGCTGCGGGCAGCTTCTTCTTCCCAAATAGCCTGGGAAGCAGCGGTCAGCGCCTTGACGTCGGCATCGGGCAGAGTGGTCACGCCCTTGAAAGCCTTGTCTTTGATTTCGTCAAAGTTGGCTACGCACATCAGATAATAGAACCAGCGCATCTTGTCGGTGGCCAGCTTCATGATGGCCTGCAAATCGGCGGGCATGGAATCCCACAGCTGCTTGTTGATGATCATGTGGTCAACAAAGGGGTTGGTGATCGGGGTTTCCACCAGATAGGGGGCCACTTCATAGAACTTGTTGATATAGTATTCATAGCCGGCGCCATAAATAACGGCGTCAACCTGGCCGGTGGACAGGGCCAGATACTGGTCTTCAGCAGGAATGCTGACGGTTTTGACATCCAGGCTGTCGAAGATTCTGGAGGTAGGCGGAACAGAGCGCAGCTTCATCTGGCGCAGGTCGTCCAGGCTGTTGATGGGTTCCTTGGACAGAATCTGGTAGGGCACCGCCCACATGGAGTTCAAGTAAACCGCGCCATGCTTTTCATATTCGGCTTCCAGAAGCTTTTGCAGGCCCAGGTTGTCGAAAATCATCTGCGCTTCCTGCGGGGAAGCCCAGGACATGGGCAGGCCGCCTTCAATGTTGCCCATGGTGAACTCGGAATAGTAGTTGCCGCAGGCATGACCGATATCCACGGTGCCGGTGCCCACTGCCTTCAGGGTATTCACGGTGTTGACCAGCTCGCCGGCGGCAAACACCTGAATCTTGATCCGGCCCTGGCTGGCCAGTTCCACGTCTTTGGCAAAGGTTTCCATGTAGGTAAGCAATGACGGCGGATGCATGCTCTGGAGCTTGAGGTTGTAAACCTTGTCATCGGCCATGGCAGTGCCGAGCATCAGACAAAAGCCCACTACGCTCAGAAAAAGTACGGTCAATCTTTTCATAAAGGTGCCTCTTTTTTGGGTTAGTAAGTTACCTCTCCGCGCAATTACGAAGAACCTGTGTGATTCGGGCCGCACGCCGCAAAGACGGAATAACGGCATGCGGTCCAAAATGCCTTGAAAACACACAAAATATGCTGCACGGCAGCATTAATTGTCGACAAATTGTAAGGGAAAAAGCGGGTTGTGAGATTTTGGCTGAGCGCCACAGGGAACCATCGGTTCCGCACCGGACAAGGGTTAATCAAGCCTCTCCTCATGCCTGACATTCCTTTGCAGACTGACGGGTTTGGAGCTTAATTCGCTTTGCCGCATGAGCACCTCACAGGCTCTTGCCGGACCGGCGGAAATTTCCGCCTTTCCCTTTACGGTACATCCGGCAAAGGGGTACATCCGGCAGTGTAGGCTTACCCTAGTAAAAATATACTTTCAGGTCAACCCCGTTTTGACTACATCGACGGAAAACCTTTGCAGGACAACGTCTTTCCGTTTTATTGTATACAATTTGCCGCATTTCCCCGCCCGCCCAAGACTTCCTGGCCGGGCGGGGAAGCCGATGGTTTATTGTTTGGGGAAATAGTCTCCACAAGCGCCTTCGCGGTAGACGTCCAGGGTGTTGCAATGCAGCATGCCCCCGAATTTGTACACCTTATCGTAGGCCACCGGAACAACCTCAAAACCAAGCTTGCTCAGTTGCTCCATGTATGCGGTTTCCTTTTCAAAAACGCAAATGGTCTTGGGGTCGAGCGACAGCGTGTTCATGCCGATCCAGTTGGGACCGCGCAGGCCCTTGCCGTGGTACGGAGCGGACATGGTCAGGTCCTCTTTCCAGTCAAACGCGGGGCGTTCAGCCATGACCACTTCCCAGTCGTTGCGCTTGAAGAAATCGGCAAAGCCGGGGGTAATCGGGTCTTTGTCCGGGCAAAACATAACCAGCCCCGGGCGAACCGGAATGACCACCACGTCAATGTGCCAGGGCCGCCAGTAATTGGCCTTGGTGGAGTCAAACTGCACCGTGTGCACCCTGATGCCCTTCTGGGCCAGATAGCGGGTAATCCATTCAATGCCCGCCTTGTTGGACACGCACGAGTACTGCCAGAGAATATCTTTGCCCAGGCGCGTGGCGTCAGCCGCGTCCCACAGCGGTTCCTCTTCGGTCAGGTGCCAGTCGCCTTTGAGCATTTTCTCGCGGCGGGTTTCTTCATCCCACTCAAAGGTAAAATCATAATAATAGCCGTGTTTGTAACTGGCGTCGGTAAGCCTGGGCCGCGGCGCCGCGCTCCAGATAAACTCGGGGTCTTCCTTGAACCATTTTTCAAACAAGGGACGCATGGCCAGGAATTCATAATGGCGGGCGCGGCGCGAGCACGGCGCTTCCATAATTTCATTGCCCACGGGCAAAAAGGCGTCGCGCGGGTTATTGACATTGTGCAGATTGATCTGGGTCCATTCTGCGGTGACAATGGGCCGCTGCTCTTTGACCGCATCCGGCACAAAGACACGGTCTACCTTTACGCCGCGGCTTTCCATTATCTTTTTGAACCCTTCCTGCTGCTCCTTGGCCTCGGCGATCATGTCCTCGGGGAAACGACCGTAATAACCCAGCGGCATGCCGCCGGAAGCCGCGTTATACTGCCAATCCGGTCCGGGCGCAGACAGTGCGCTGCCCGTGGGGTCGCCCAGAACCACATGCTTCAGTGTATCCCATTCATTCCAACTGTTAACAATCTTGGCCATCAGTTTTTCCTCCAAAGATAAAGAGTATAAAGTAATTCCCGGCAGACCGGACTGCTTTTGCAGCCCGCC
>CAZNBK010000100.1:2842-8490 GCA_964571105.1 uncultured Desulfovibrionaceae bacterium | reverse complement strand
CAGCAATCCGGTGCTGGGTAATTTTTTTATTTTTCTATCCATGCTGGGCGGGACGGGCTTTGTGATCATCATCCATTTTTTCCAGGGCCGCTACCACCCTTTGTTCATCATCTGGGTACAGAGCCTGGGCACTGTGCTGTTTATGTTGCCGGGTTTCTGGCTGGGCCTGATACCCCTGCCCGGTGAGGTGAGTTTGTCCGCCGGCTGGTCTTTGCTCTATCTCGCTTTTGTTGTGACCCTGGGCGCGCAGGCCCTGGGCGCTTTTGCCATCGGCAACGTGCCGGTGCCGGTCTATGCTTCGCTCAGCAATATCGTTCCGGTATCCGGCGTGCTTTGCGGTCTGCTGTTTTTGGGTGAAACCCTGCTGCCCCTGCAATGGGTCGCTTGCGCAATCGTACTTGCCGCGGTTATCATCAGTCAAAGGTTCAGGGAATGAAACCGGGAGGGGGAATCAACAAGGCCAGGCGGTCCTGCTGGTTCTCCCTCCCGGCCCCATCCCCTCCTGTACCTGCGATTGGGGTGTAAGGTAACTTATGGGGGTTCGGCAAGGTTAAGGGGTTTATTGTGGAACGGCGTGATGAGGCCGCTCGCCTGTGGTCTGAGGCCGGTCGTGACTTTCTAATTGGGGTGCAGGGATGATCCCCTGCAATGGTTTAAAAAATGGCGAAACTTTGTATCGCATTGGTGGGGCTGCCGGCCATGGGCAAGTCCACGGTGGCGTCCAAGCTTCAAGAAGGCCTGGCCGAGGAAGGGGTCAAGGTTAAAATTTTTAATAACGGCGAGCTGCGGCGGGAACGGTTGGGCCCGGCTTCGTCCAAGCCGGAGTTTTACGACCCGGCCAACCTGGAAGCCCAGGCCCTGCGCGATGATATTGCCCGGGCCAATATGCAGGCCATGCGCGATTTTTTTGACCGGGGCGGCAAGGTGGCCATATGCGACGCCACCAATGCCAGTGCTTACCGGCGCAAGGAATTGCAAAGCAACTTCCCGGATATTCCCATACTCTTTGTGGGCTGCCAGAATGACGACCCCGAACTGCTGTCGGCCAGCCTGGCCCGCAAGGCTCGCCTGCCCGAATTCAGCGGCCTGACTCTTACTCAGGCCATGCAATCTTTCGGTGAACGGCTGGAGTATTACAAACGTATTTATACCCCGCTGGGCGCGGAGCAATGCCACCTTACGCTGGATACGCTGCATAATCGAATTCTGCGCGAATATATCAGCGGGCATGTGCCATATTACAACCGGGTGCGCGATATCCTGGTTTCCGACTGGGTGCGGGCCTTGTACCTGGCCCGGCACGGACAGAGCGAGGACAATATCTTCGACCGCATCGGCGGCAACGCGCCGCTCACCGCGCAGGGCCGCGAGCAGGCGCGGGCCTTGGCCGGGCATTTCAAGCAGTTTAATATCCCCTATATTTTCACCTCGGCGCTCAAGCGCACCATTCAGACCGCCGAGCCTGTGGCTGCCGGGCAGGAAAACTGCAATCACATTGTGCTTTCGGAATTTAATGAAATAGACGCCGGGGTTTGTGAAGGCATGACCTATGAAGAAATCCGGGACAGCCGACCCCTGGAGTATGCGCTGCGGGCCAAAGACAAGTATGGTTTTGTATACCCCGACGGCGAAGGTTATGTGACCCTGAAGGAGCGCGTGGACCGGGGGCTGAAAAAAGCCCTGTTCCTGTCCGGCAATTTGCCCGGCATTCTCATTGTCGGGCACCAGGCCGTGAACCGCATGATTCTCTCCCATTTCCTTTACCGCCGCCGGGAAGATGTGCCCTATATTTATATTCCGCAGGATCAGTATTTTAAAATCGTCTCCACCCAGCGCCGCAAAGTTTTTGAACTGGTCCGCTTCACCCACCAAAGCGGCGACTTAGATGACCAGGGCTGAGCCTTGGCCCCAATTAGAGCGTGGACAGCTTGCTTTGTACACGGGGGAGCTGCCCGCGAACTTTGGGCAAAAGCAACCAACCAATTGGGGTTAAGGAAGCTGGGGGTCTGGGGGAAGGAACCTTAAGAGCCTCAGGTCCTTATGGTTCCTTCCCCCAGTCGTTCACATAGCGCTTGCCCCGGGAGCGGGATTTTGGTAGCACAGGCTTTGGCCGAAACTCCGGTTGCATCAGAGTTGATTTGCGGCTGAAATATTAACCCATTTAAAAATGAGGAAGCGGATATGTTCAAGAGAATGCTTGTGGCTCTGGCCCTTTGTCTGGTCATGGCCGGTACGGCTTTTGCGGAAGGTGAGAAATACGTAAACGGCATTGACGCCAACTTCCCTCCCTTTGCTTTTGTGGATAACGACGGCAAAGCCGCCGGTTTTGACGTGGAATCCATGAACTGGATTGCCGAGAAAATGGGCTTTGAAATCGAGCATCGCCCCATGGACTGGGACACCATTATCCCCAGCCTGAATACCAACAAGATCGACATGATTTCTTCCGGCATGAGCATCACGGAAGCCCGCGCCGAGCAGGTTAATTTTTCCAACCCCTATTGGGTGATGCAGCCTGTGGTTAGCGTGCGCGCCGATTCCGACCTGAGCATGGATCAGGTGCACACCGGCAAAATCAAATTCGGCATTCAGCGCGGCACCTCCGAGGCTGACTGGCTGGAAGCCAATAAGGATTCCAATGGCTGGAATATGGAAATCGTGTATTATGACACCCAGCCTTTGGCCATTGAAGACTTGCTGAACGGTCGCGTGGACGCCGTGGGCACCGACGAAGCCCCGGCCAAGGACGCCATTGCCAACGGCAAGGCCATCAAGCAGATCGGCACCTTTGCCAAGACCACCGAATTCGGCGTGGCTGTGCGCAAGGCCGACACGGAGCTTCTGGAAAAGATCAATGAAGGCTACAAGCTGCTCATGGCCGAACCGTATTGGGAAGAGCTCAAGGCTAAATACGATTTATAAACAAATGACCGATTAATGGCGGCCGGGAAACGCTCCCGGCTGCTGCGCTGATTGGGGGAGGGAACTAAGGGGCCGCAAGCTCCAGGGTTTTCTCCCCCAAACCGCCTGCCTCCCTAACCCGAACGGGAGCTGGGCAAGGCGATTTGGTTTCAAGAATGTTCGGGAGTTGAAACGGCCCTGGCTGTTTTGACCCGGCCCAACCAACATGCAGCAAATTTCGATATATCTGGACCACCTGCCCGAGACTCTCGCCGGGTTGTTCGCCTCCCTGGGCACTACCTTGCTGACCATTTGGGAGGCTTTGCCCTATTTGCTGGGCGGCGCTTTTGTGACCCTGCTCACTGTGGCCGGGGCCATGGGGCTTGGCTTGCTCATGGGCGTGCCCATGTCGGTGGCCCAAGCTTATGGTCCGCGCTGGCTGCGCTGGCTGACCGGGATTTACGTCTGGTTTTTTCGGGGCACCCCCATTCTGGTGCTGCTGTTTCTGGTGCATTTCGGCCTGTTCGGCGGGCTGCTGGGCTGGGACTTGTCGGCCATTGTGGCTGCGGGCATGGTGCTGGGCATGACTTCCACGGCTTATCAATCGCAAATTTTTCGGGGCGCCATTCAATCTTTACCCGCCGGGCAGTTTAAGGCGGCCCGCTCTCTGGGCATGAGCACCCGGCAGGCCATCCAGTCCATTGTTTTGCCGCAGGCCCTGCGCATTTCCATTCCCGGCTGGTCCAACGAGTATTCCATTATCCTCAAGGATTCGGCACTGGCCTTTGCGCTGGGCGCGCCGGAAATTATGGCCCGGACACATTTTGTGGCTACCCGCACGTATACGTATCTGCCGCTGTATATTACCGCCGGGGTTTTATACCTGATTATCACCCTTATCGGTCTTAAAGCCCTGCGCGCTTTGGAGCGCAAGGTGCATATTCCCGGTTACATGTAAGCATAGTACAGCGCCCGCAAGCCTCGAGCAGGCAGACTTGGCCCGCTCCCAAGCGACAATCGCAAAGTGAAAAGGTTTTAATAACAACATGCTGCAAGACATCCATACACCCATTGTGCGCTGTGAAAGCATTTACAAGCGATACGGCGAAAAAGAAATCCTCAAGGGCGTGTCCATGTCCGTGCATAAGGGTGATCTTAAAGTGATTATTGGCCCTTCCGGAGCCGGTAAGAGTACTTTGCTGCAAGTGCTTAACCTGCTGGTCGAACCCACGGCCGGACAGGTGTTTCTTGATGACCGACCCATAGATCCGCACAACCGCAAAGCGCTTAATGTGCTGCGCCAGGAAGTGGGGATGATTTTTCAGGATTTCAATCTCTTCGACCATCTGAACGCCCTGGATAACGTGAGCATTGCCTTGCGCAAAGTTAAGGGGCTTTCCCGGCGGGAGGCCAACGAGCGGGCCATGCAGGAACTGGAGCGCGTGGGCCTGGTGGACCGGGCCAAGCTGTACCCGGCAGAGCTTTCCGGCGGCCAGAAACAGCGGGTGGCCATTGCCCGTTCCCTGGCCATGTCGCCGCGGGTCATTCTCCTGGACGAGCCCACCTCGGCGCTGGACCCGGAGCTGGTGGGCGAAGTGGTGGCGGTTATTCAGGATTTGTCCAGAGCGGGCATGACCATGGTCATGGCCACGCACCAGATGGATTTTGCCCGGGCCCTGGCCACGGAAATTTTGTTCATGGAGCGGGGTGTGATTGTGGAACAGGGCAGACCTGTTGACTTGTTGGCCAAGGACGCCTCCAGCCGGACCAAAGATTTTTGCACCAGCATTTTAAATTTGACGCTGGATGTGGAAGAGGAACTTTAGGCCACTGCCATGGGTGAATGGGATTTTTTTGTGCAGCAGACCATGCCGGCCTTGAACCGGGGCCTGATAGTCAGCATCAAGCTGATTATCCCTTCCTCGGTGTTTGGGCTGCTTTTGGGCATCCTGGTGGGCACCGGGCGGGTGTTCGGCAAGCGTTGGCTGCGCAAATTTCTGGACCGCTATACCGCTCTGTTTCGGGGTGTGCCTTTGCTGGTGCAGCTGTTTATCATCTATTTCGGCCTGCCCGGCATCGGCATCCGTTTTGACGGGTTTACCTCGGCTGTACTGGGTTTTACGCTGTGCAGCGCGGCCTATCATTCAGAATACATCCGCGGCGCGCTGTCTTCCATCCGGCAGGGGCAGATCAAGGCGGCCCAGTCTCTGGGGCTTTCCACTCTGCAAGGTTTAGCCTATATCGTTATCCCGCAGGCCATGCGCCGCGCTTTGCCCGGTTGCGGCAATGAGATCATCTATCTAATCAAGTATTCGTCCCTGGCCTATATCATCACTTGCATCGAGCTGACCGGCGAGGCCAAAGTCATTGCCTCGCGCACATTCCGGTATACCGAGGTCTTTGCCGCTGTGGGCGTTTATTATCTTTTCCTGACCACCCTGACCAGCTGGCTGCTGGCCAAGCTGGAAAAAAAGATGGCAATTCCGGGTTTCGGCAGCAAAGGTTAGCGGCCCCCCTCCCTCCACACCCAGCACATCCACCCGCACAAGATTAGAGCTGTTTTGACTTCAAAGCTGCTTTGAAGTGCGCGGTGCTGTCCGGTGATGCAGCCGGATAAGAGTAAGGCAGGAAGAGTAACAACTGTTAAATCACGCGGGTTACAGTAATTAGCTTTTTAAAAAAATCGAAATGTTTATTCTTAAGATAAGGAAAGGCACGATGAGTGCTTAAGCAATCAGGAGGAGTAA
>CAZNBK010000100.1:0-2832 GCA_964571105.1 uncultured Desulfovibrionaceae bacterium | reverse complement strand
CTATTTGGTAATGGTTGTCTGTACAGTGATGATTCTGTCGGCAACGCTGCTGGTGGATGGAAAAGGATTGTCTTATCAGAATGTTGTTTTCCCGGACAATTGGTACGAAGTGTCCAGCCCGGTTGATGAATTCAGCCGCGGCTAGAGTATTTTAACATTGAAATTATATATTGGAAAAATGCCCTGACGCTGCGAAACAAGGCAGCGCAATGCTCGCGCGATCGGCACGGAGCGGCTTTACCCGCCGTGCAGCGGCAATCGCAAGGCGAAAAGGCTTTAAGCAGATATTATTTTAGCGCGCACCGGGGCTCCGGAACTCCGGGCCGGGGCCTCGGGTTATCCATATCCAGGCGCTACCAAGCGTTTGTTGACATGCGAAAGAGCGGCCAATCTCTGAATTCCACATTTTCACCGTTCAGGCCCAAATTCCCATAGGCCTGTTTCAGATTGCCCTGATGCCCCCAAAAGACCCCCTGCCAGGCTCTGGGCGCAACCAACCCCTGCACACGGCCAGGTGTTTCTCTGATTTTTTCTTTCACCCATTCGAGCAATGCCAAACTGCGCACCAGGCCGCCCAAGGCCGGGTGCACCGGTCCGGCCAGAATATCGGCTTGCAGGCCGTCATTTAAGGAAAGTCCCATCCGGCTTACCCTGATGCCTGCCTGCCAGCAGCGCAACTGCGCCTCGGCCAGCTTGGCGATGGTTTCTTCAAGGCCCCAGGGGGCATAGACGCCGTTTTCCCAGGCCCGGGCCAGCGCTGTGCCGCGCAGGACCAGGCAGGGATAAAAGCGCAGCAGTTCTGGCTTGAGGCGTTCACACACGGACACATCGGATAGGAACTGCTCCGGTGTCAGGCCGGGCAGGCCGGGCAGCAACTGCACCCCCAGTGAAAAATCTTGCTCCTGCACGCGGCGGCAGGCTTCAAGTGCAGTCTGCCCGGTATAGCTGCGTCCGGATTCTTGCAATGCCGTGTCAGCAAAAGTCTGCACGCCCAGTTCTATGCAGGAAACCCCCCAGGCTTTCAGGTTTCGCAGGGTGGCTGGCGAGACGGCGTCCGGCCTGGTGGACAGACGCACCGCACCGATAATGCCGCTGTCGCGCCAGGTTTGCAGCAGGCCGAGCAAATCCGCTTGCCAGGTTTCGGGCAGCATGGTGAACGTGCCCCCATAAAAGGCCAGCTCTGCAAAGGTATGCCCGGCAGCTTCTGCCCCGGTCAGGGCGGCATTCAGGCTGTGCTTGATTTGGGCGAGATGTTTCACCGGGTTTTGCCGAGTTTGCAGGTGTTGAGCGCAATACACACAGCGTTGCGGGCACCCGGCAAAGGGTATGAAAACGGGAATGACCACCGGTCTGGGCCGGGGCAATTCCGGAGGCAGGAAATATCTGTCCATGGCCTTAAGGCCAGTAGCATTAAAAAACCGGTCTGAAAACAGTTTACTTACAGCAGGTCCGCATACTTTGCCGTGCGCCGGGCGCAGTCTGCATAATGGTCGCGCATGGCGATTTCGGCAATATAGGCGTCTCTGGTTTTGACGGCTTCGTATACTTTCAGATGCCGCCCGTAAAAGTCATCACCGCTGAAGGCCTCTTTCCAGAAGTGGTTGAAAAAGAAGTGTTCAAACTTGGCGTTGTGCAGTCTGGTAAATTCCACCAGCAAAGGGTTGTCTGACGCGGAAATAATCGCATCGTGAAAAGCGTAGTCCAAATCGCTGAGCGCCCCCATGTCTCGCGGTTCTTGCTGGGCTTCCTTCATCTGCTCCAGAATGGACTCTATTTCTTCAAAGTGGCGGGGCGTATAAAAGGGCATGTTCAGCCCCGCCAGATAGCCCTCCAGCAGGCCGCAGATTTCATAGCTGGTGTTCAGATCCTGTGCGGTTGGTTTGGTTACCGAAGCCCCTTTGTTGGGCTCAAAGTGCAGCAGCCCTTCCTGGCAGAGTTCGACCACTGCCTCCCTTACCGGAGCTCGTGACAGTCCGGTGGCTGCGGCAATGTATGCCTCTTTGATTCTTTCTCCGGCTTTCAGCTCTCCGCTGAGGATCATCTCCTTAATGAAGTCGACGACCTGCTGCCGGCAAGTTGCTCTACGCATAATAAATCCCCCATCATCCGACTGTAGCTTCATCTTCTCTGAGACAAAATACCATATTTGTCGGCTGGGCAAGAATATATCAGAATCTTGACAGGCGCACAAATAAGCATCCTTCCCCGGCGCTTGTTTGTGCGCCTGTAGATTAGGAAAATCGTATTTGCATCCATTTATTCTGCCTTCCAATTATCGTTTTTCCATTCATGTCCTTCGGTTCAGCTAAGCTTAAAAATAGTGACCGTCTGTTTCATTAAAAAAGACACATAAATTTTAGGCCTTTAGAAGCTAGTGTATACAATCATTATTCATTTGTAGACTATAAACAAGTGGAAATAATGGAAAAACGTGTCACGGTAAGATCAGAGAGGCTCAAAAGTTTTAACATCGCCATTATTTACTAATCAAGCGCGTCCGTTCGCGCAAAGGAGAATGGGAAATGGCCAAAATTGTTAATTGCTGGAATGAATGGGATCCACTAAAAAGAGTCATCCTGGGTAGTGCAACAGGTACCTGTAACCCTTACCCCAACATTTCCTGGACCAACCGTCCGCCGTCCTGTCCCGAATATTTCGGGGCGCTGCCGCAGGAAATGCAGGATCTTTCCAACGAACAGATGAACGGCTTCCAGGCGGCCATGGAAAAACGGGGCATTATTGTGGACCGCCCCAAGGTCATAAATACTTTACAACCCACTTCAACTCCGGATTGGGAAATTCCGGTCATGCGCGGGTGCCAGCCGCCGCGCG
>CAZNBK010000099.1:0-8500 GCA_964571105.1 uncultured Desulfovibrionaceae bacterium | reverse complement strand
CACCTCAAAACCACACAGGAAATGTCGGAAAATCTGGATTCTACGCTGGAAGCCCTGCACCGGCACAAGGACAAAGTAATGGGGCTGATCGGGCGCATGGAGGCGACCACAACCCTGGCTTTGTCTGCGGAAGATTCCTTGCGGGATATCGTCAAGCTGGCCACGGACAACTCCCGGATAGTGAGTTCCATTGCTGCGGCCTCGGAAGAGCAAAGCATGTCCACAAACTCGATCCAAAATACCATGGACGGCATTCAGAGCGTTGCTTCAACTATAGCGAAAAGCGTGAGCAAGGCCACCAAGTCTGTGCAGGATGTAACCAGCATCACCAATGACCTGCGCGAGGTAATGAAGACCCTGAAGTAGTCAGGGCGTCACTGCGCTGACAGATCACATGTTTTCCCTTGCCAATCCTTTGTTGGCATTGCTTGTGCAATATGCCTGGCAGTGTCACAAAGGAGAGCAAGACATGAAACAGGAATTTAAAGGCATCATCGCCAATACCGAACTCAACACTCTGGAAAATCTGGCCCCTGCCCGCATGGGCATTTTAAACGATTTGGAACTGCGTGAAGGTATGGTCATGGAAATGCGCAATATGGCGCAATCCACTCTGCGACTCCTGGCGCTGCTGGAAAGCGAACAGATTGTGGACGCCATGCCCGAGCGCTCGCAAGCCCAGTATCAGGACATCATGCAAAATATCACGGCCTCGGCCCTGCGCAGCCAGCGTCTGGTGGTTCAGAGCCAGTCCGTGGATCAGAATTCCTGGCTGGTCTCCCTGCCCGTGCAGAGCAGCTACCTGAACTAGAAAATTTTCGTTTTGAGATTAAGGACAGCGTGAAGTCGACGCGCTGTCCTTTTTTGCATTTTACAAATGCCCCGCCTTCTGCGCGGCTTCGGCGGCCTGCGCGGGATGCCCCGCCCGCTCATAGGCCCGAGACAGCTCCTGCCAACCGCCGCGGGATTCCGGGCGCAGAGCCACGCTTTGCCTGGCCAGGCTCAAAGCTACTTCCGCGTCTTCACCGGCATCCAGATACAGGCGGGCCAGCAAAGTAAGTGCGGCAGCATCATGCGGGTCGGCCAGCAGGGCCTGATGCAGATGTTCGCGGGCTTCTGCCAGATTTCCGACGCTTAAGGCCAGGCTGGCCAGCCGCCGCTGGGCAGGGCCTTGCCCGCCGGGAAGTTCAAGGGCCTTGCCGTACCAGCGCCGGGCTTTGGCGAGAGAACCGGCTTGTTCAGCCAGACTGCCCAGGCGTAACGCCGCATAAACGTGATTGGCGTCGTATTTCAAGCAACGGCGATAAAAGGCAGCTGCGTTTTTAAGCTCGCCGATATCCTGATTGATCTGTCCCAAATTATACAACACCATGACGTCTTGGGGCGCCAGGGCCAGCGCGCGCTCAAAACAGGCGCGGGCGTCGTTTTTTCTGCCCACCCCGGCCAGACAAACGCCCAGCGAGGTCCAGGCCATGGTGTTGGACTCATCAGCCAACAGGGCCCGCTTGTATTCCTGAATGGCCGCAAAAGCGTCACCCTGGCTATACAGGCGGTCGGCATTAATGTTCAGGGCCAGGCTGTTGAACACTCCCACGCGCGGTTCAGGCAAAAGCGCCGCATAGGCCAAAGCTTTCCGAGCCATGTCCATGAGATCGGCACGGCTGGAATCCAAGTATGGGTAAGTGGCAATGCCGCAAGCGCAGTCAATGGACAGCTCGGCGCGCAGGGCCTGGGTCAGGGGATAATACAGCTCCAGGGCCTGGGCGGCGTTCAGATGCGGGTGAAAAAATAGAAAACTGTGCATACCCAGCGTTCCCGCCAGGGTTTGCGGTAAAATTTCCCGAGGCAGATGCGCGGCGCAAAGTTCTGCCGCGTGAGCCATAAGCCCGGCCAGATGCAGGGGCTGATTATCCCCGGCGGACCAGTTAAGTATGTCCAGACGGAGTAAACTCAGGCTGCAAGTGGCATATTTTTCCCGAACAATCCGGAAGCGCGCGGTGAATTCCGGCAGCCCCATGATGTTCAGCCCGGTTTCCGGCAGTTGAGCCAGGGTTCCGGGCGCAGCGTTTCCGGTTTCCGGCACTGTATTTTCCGTATATTGAAAGGCCCCTTCCGGTAATAGCGTCAAATAGTCGCCCGGCTGTATGGGGTGTAGCGGATCGGCCTGATAAAACAGCTCCGCCGAGGCCTCAGCGTCAGCCACGGCAATGAGCACCAACTCGCCGCGGTAACGGGCCGAGGCCAGGGTGGTCGAGTCCGCATTCAGCGGATTAAATCCCGAGGTTAACGGGTCCGCCCCCCAGACCGCAAAACACTGCCCGGTGCGCGCCCCCACGTCGCGTCCCAGGCTGATTTTAACCAGATTGTGCTGCGGCTCGCCTTTAACCCTGCCGCCGCTGGTGAGAATCTGGTCAAAGGCAAGGGCCAGCGGTCGACCGGATTCATTAAGATCTTGTGCGGCCACATACGCGGCGTGACGGGCCTTACGCAGAATGAACCGGGCCTGATCCAGCGCGGTTAACGATTCGGTTGTGCCCGGCTGTGTGGGCAGGGGGTCGGCGTGCAACGGATAGCAGGCAAAGCCCGCCGAAGCCCGCACCGAAGCCGTGCGGCCTGACAATTCATGCGCCAGGCTGATTTCAGCCAGGCAGGCAGCCAATTCTTCACCCAGTTTACGGCAAAGCCGGGGGGTTGCCTGGGGCAGATACAGCCCGATTTCCCCGTCGCTGATACGCGCAGCCAGGCCTTGCTCCGGGGCCTGGTCCAAAAACTCTCCGGCCAGGCGTATGAGCATCCTTTCCATGAATAAATAACCATATTCACTGGAAAGCCGCTGCAAACCGCGCAAGCGTATCACAATAATCCCGAAATTCCCGGCCCGCCCCGAGGCAGTCTCATCCGTGCCGCTATCCGCGCCCGCAGCACCATTTGGCGCGGAATTGCCAGCAGGACCGGGCGATAAAAAAACGGCCCGCTGCTGCAAAATACTTTGCACCGCACTTTCCAGCAGATAATCACGAGTAAACAGACCGGTGAGGGTGTCGGTGAGGTTCGCCTTATGCAAGGAGAGGTTTTCCATGCACAAGTCGGCAATGTCACCCAGATGCTCGAACATGCCCCGCCCCAGCTTGGCCCCACGCGCGGCAAAGACCCCCAGCGTGCGCCCTTGAAAGCGCAAGGGAATGAGCACTTTACCTTCCCCGGACAAGCGGAGCGGCTCTGTCGGCATGGCGTCTTCACGCGGGAAATAAATGCTGTGCGCCTTAAAGGCAAAAAAGCGGGACAACGCGGCTGTAAGTTCGGGCTCAAAGCGCAATAGATCGCCCCGGGCAAGCAGGGGACGGGTTTCCGGATGGCGGGACACAGGGGCAAGAGAAGCAGAGACGCCGTTATTCATGGCCGCGACTATATACCTGAACCCCCTCCCAAAGCAACCAGGAGCCGCAGGTGCTGTTTGCCGGGCTGTGGCGGTCCATCGCGTTTAGGGACCGCTTTGCCGAAAAACGTGGTTTTCGGCTCGCTCGGGCTATATCCCCAGCACAACCGCAGGCTCTACCCCGGCATCGTGATGGGGGATGAGATGCTTAATGGTCAGATGCTTATGCTGCCCCAAATCGATAACCTGCGGCGACACCCGGTGATCGGAAGCGTCACGGACCAGAATAACTTTGGGCAACAACGGCGAAGCGAAACGATTTTCCGCAACCACCGCCTTGGCCCCGTTGGAAAGCTGCACCGTAGATCCGGTGGGGTAAATGCCCTGGCTACGGATAAAGGCGTGAATCAGCTCGGACTGGAAATCCGCCCCGGCCTGTGTGAACATCATGCCCAGGGCCTTGTGCATGGGCAGACCTTCTTTGTATACCCGCCGCGAGGTCAGGGCGTCAAAAACATCGGCAATGGCCAGAATACGACCGGTGAGGCTTATTTCTTCGCCTTTAAGGCCGCGCGGATAGCCCATGCCGTTGAATTTTTCATGATGCTCAAAAGTGCCTTCCAGCACTTCCGGATAAATATCACTGGCCGATAAAAGTTGATCCAACCCCAGGCGCGGGTGCTGTTTCATAATGTCAAACTCGGCAGGCTGCAACTTGCGCGGCGCATTGAGCACATTGTCGGGCACCAGGTTTTTGCCCAAATCATGAAAGAGCCCGGCCATGCCCAGGCGGCGCGAGGCTTCATCATCAAGCCCGAGTTGCCGCCCGAAAGCCATGGACAGAAAAGCCACATTGATACTGTGCGTGTAGGTATATTCGTCTCGGTCGCGCAATTTGCTCAAGGCAATGAAGGCGTGGTCGTTGCGGATCACGCTCTCCAGCATGGTATCCATGAGCGGCTCGGCCTCGTCCAGGGGCAGGGCTGAGCCTTCCTTGTACGTATTCAGAGCCTGGCCCACAAAACGCATGGACTCTTCATACAGTTCTTTGGCCCTGGGCAGCTCTTCCTGAATTTCCACCTTTGGCTGCGGCGGTATCCAGGTGGGCTTTTTTACTGCGGGCAACTCACGCGCGGCCTTGGGCAAAAGCGAGGGTTTGCGGGCCAAAAATTTGGATGGTTCGGGAGTTTCCGGCTGGGGCAAAGGGCTGAAGTCGTTTTCATCCTGAACATATGCTTCCAGATAACCATCTGCCTTTATTTTGGCTATGGTCTCCTCGGAATCTACCGGGCCGGGCACAGTGTACAGATACGGCGAAATGACCCAAGAAAGCTTGGGGTCCACCACCACCATGCCGGGAGCAAGTTCGTCGATTGGCACTTTACGCATAGTCCATCCGCATCAGCCCGGCAAAGCACCGGGTTTTCTTATATCTTACTACACTATTTTGTTAAATAATCCAATACTATTTTTTTAAACAGAAACACATAGGCCGCCAATGCAGTCGGCAGCTTCTGAGGTACAAAACCAGCAAATCCCTTTATATTAGAATAAGGTTTTTGCGACCGAATGTCACCAACCCAGTTAGTAACTTGTAATCATTTTATCTTTGGCTTATAAAGAGCGCCAAACAACAAAAAAGCGGCCCCTAAACCGCTTTGCGCCTGAAATTACTACTAATGTTTATTTAATAAACACTAATTATTCTCGGTATTTTTACAATTAAACCCTAGGAGACATTGATGAGCACCGAGATGCAAACTCAAAACCCACTTGGCACAGCCCTGGTCACCGGAGCGTCGCGCGGTATCGGCAGGGCTATAGCCCTCACTCTGGCCGCGCGTGGCTATGAAGTTTTTCTCACCTATGCTTCCAAGGCGGCTGAGGCGGACCAGGTGGTCAACGCCATTAAAAACGCCGGAGGCAAGGCCAGTTCTTTTGCCCTTGACGTATCCGACAGTGCCGCTGTGGCCGGATTTTTTGCTGCGGAAATCAAGGACAAAGTCACACTATCCGTGCTGGTCAACAACGCGGGCATTACCAAAGACGGTTTTCTGGTGCGCATGAAAGACGAAGACTTTGACGCCGTGCTGAACGTCAACCTGCGCGGCGCCTTTGTATGCAGCCGCGAGGCGGCCAAAATTATGCAAAAGCAACGCGCCGGACGCATCATCAATATCACCTCGGTGGTTGGCCAAATGGGCAACGCCGGGCAGGCCAACTACTGCGCGGCCAAGGCCGGGCTTATCGGTCTTACCAAGTCCATGGCCAAAGAGCTGGCCCTGCGCAATATCACTGTTAACGCCGTGGCCCCCGGTTTTATCGAAACCGACATGACCGACGCCCTTGCCGCGGAAGTGCGCGAAGCCTACGCCAAAGCCGTGCCTCTGGGCCGTTTCGGCACCCCGGAAGATGTGGCCGAGGCCGTGGCCTATCTGGCTTCGCCCGGCGCTGCCTACGTTACCGGCCAGGTGCTGGCGGTTAACGGCGGGCTGTATTGCTAAGCCGCACCTTTCGAGAAGAGGTCGTATAAAGACCCGTGGCAAGGATCTGTGAAAAAAATAAAAAACTCGTCCGGGGGCATTCCCTTTGCTTGGGTTACTTGTTATATGTCTTGTCTCCCCGGCCGACATGACCAGGTAGGGGTTGGCCTTGCCGCCTGCTTTAAACACTGCAACAGCTCAGGCCGGCAAAGCCGGAGATTGTACTAACAACTTGGAGGAAACCATGTCCGTTGAGGAAAAAGTTAAGAAGATTATTGTGGAACAACTGGGCGTTTCTGCCGACGAAGTAAACCTGGATGCCTCTTTTGTGGAAGATCTGGGCGCCGACTCTCTCGACCTGACCGAACTGATCATGGCCATGGAAGAAGAATTCGGCATTGAAATCGGCGATGAAGATGCCCAAAAAATCCTGAAAGTCAAAGACGCCGTTTCTTATATCGAAAAGAACGCCAACTAGGGCATTCTACGCGTGAGATTGCCGCTACGGCGGGAGTAAATCCCGCGTACTCAGATCTCACGGGCGCTGCTGGGTTATGCTTCGCAGCGTCGGAGCATTTTATCAGTATTATAATTTCAAGGTTAAAATGCTCTAATCCAATGGTCGTAAACACGGCCAGCTGTCCTTAATTTTCGCAGAGCAAGGCGTGGCCCCATGGATAATCAATCCGTTGGGCCACGCCTTTTGGCAGCGCCAAATTCCCGGCAAAAAATTATTCTGAGCTCTCTGCTTGTTGCCTTTAATGCTCCTTGTCGCGGGCGGCAGTGCATGCTGCCGAAGCATTGCGCCTGACGGCGCATGCAAGCAGAGCAAGGGGGCAGACGTTTGAGAAGGCGGGAAACCCCAGGGGCCTTAGCCTCTGTGGTTCCCCGCCTTCTTTTCTAATATCTTCTAATATATCTTCTAATATCTGGGCACGTGGGCCAGCCAGCCTTGGGGGGCAGGCTGGCGACCGATTTGCATATTGCTGTAATAATCATAAAAGGCGCGGGAGTGCTCGCCCACTTGCCCGTTGCCCACAGTCAGCTCAGTGCCGTCTTCCAGCAGATAAGCGCCCACCGGGCTGATAACCGCCGCAGTGCCGAAGCCCCCGGCCTCAATGATATTGCCGGCTTTTACATCGCTCAGGAATTTATCCAGGTAGATTACTTCCTGGCGGGCCTCAATGCTTATGGGCAGCCCGGGTTGACCGGACAGCTCGAGCACGGACTGCGAGGTCACTGACTTGAGGATGGAATCGTTGAAAGCGGGGATGACGAAGACGCCGTCCTTTTCCACGTGGTAATGGTTCATGGTGCCCACTTCTTCCAAAGTCTGGTTGGAGGCATCCAAATAGAGCACCTGATCGCAATTCATTTTTTTCGCGTAAACCTGGGCCTGGAGTGAAGCCGCGTAGTTGCCGCCGCACTTGGCAGTGCCGGTGCCGCCGGACACGGCCCGGTGAAACTTGCTGGTGATCAGCAGGCGGATGGGCTTGGAAAAGCCGCCCGGATAATATGGCCCGGCCGGAGAAAGCATGACGCAGTAAATATACTCGGCGGCCGGTTTAACCCCGAGCGAATCCTGAGAAGCGAACATGAACGGACGCACATAGAGAGAAGATTCCGGCATATCCGGGCACCAGTCACGTTCCACATCCACCAGGCGCAGGGTGGCCTCCATCTGGTCGGCTTCGGGCACTTCAGGCATACACAGATTGCGGGCCGAATGATTCAGGCGTTCGCAGTTTTTATCATAACGGAACAGATAAATTTCACCGTCGTCGTGAACATAGGCTTTGGCGCCTTCAAAAATGGTCTGCCCGTAATGCAGGCACATGGCGCCGGGCATGAGGGAAATTTCACCATAAGGTACAATGCGCGGGTCTTGCCATTCACCTTCCCTATAGTTCGTGAGGAACATATGATTGGTGCGCAGCTGACCAAAAGGCAGGGGCTTATCGGTTTTAGGCAGCTGTCTTTGCCGGGCCTTGTCCAATAGCTGATAAGCGATTTTCATATTAAACTCCAAGTATCTCTCGCGCCCAGTAAAAGCGCTTAGCGACAGAAACAAGTTCCGTCTGCGCTTTTGCGGCGGGCAGTGTTCCCTCGGGCTACACACTGCCGGAGCACTTCAACTCCTTCTGCCCAAACGGCGGGATTGCCGGTGCGGGGGCAGCGCCGTACACCTCTCACTCTGGCATAGCGCAAGGGTAAACAGGTTTCAAGTGAAAAATTGCACAATTGAAAAATTTCCATAAATCGCAAGCAGGCAAGGAACAGGTGATACTGGACAATTAACAATTATTGCCCCTGCCCTCCGCATAAGTCATGCATAGGCGGGCATGGCTTGGAAAAAAGACGGGCACGGCCCAAGAAAATTCACGGCAAACCAGAACGGTTGTCCTGGTTGTTATCCGGATTATCCGGGCCGCCTTATTCGCAGTTACCGCCCTCTATCGGGATGGAGCTGAGGGGTGAGAGCGGAAAACTTGCGGGCCTCAAACCTTTGGGTTTCCCCTCTAAATTCGTCTACCGTTCCAACCGCTCTTTTTCCTGGGCGCGAATTTCCGCGCGGCGTATCTTCCCGCTGATGGTTTTGGGCAATTCTTTCACATATTCGATAACGCGCGGATACTTATAC
>CAZNBK010000098.1:4386-8568 GCA_964571105.1 uncultured Desulfovibrionaceae bacterium | reverse complement strand
AAAAAATTCCGCATCCTGACTTACCAGAAAGTGGCCGAAAGCATGAAAAATCCGAAGCTCAAGCAGCATCCGGCCATGCCGTATATGCGCCATGCAATCATGACCTGGGCCGACTCCAAAGAAGACATCATCTTTCGGGGCGCGCCGCATGCGCTGATCGTCTCCAGCACCCCGGACGCAGCCACCGGCGGCGACGATGCCATCATCTCGCTGAGTTTCTTTGAATTATACGCCCAAAGCCTGGGCCTGGGGGCACTGTGGGATTCCCTTCTGGTTTGGGCAGTTAAAGACTTCGCGCCCAGCCTGCGCATTCCCCTGGGCATCCCCCCCGAGGCCGAAATCCGGCAAGCCATGGTCTTCGGTTACCCGGCTCTGAAATACATCCGCACCGTGCAGCGCGGCCCGGCCCGTGTTTTTGACGTGAAGCTGTAAATCAAAACGCCGGATTGAGAATGCCCGTCCGGCAAAGGCCCTGGCGGATAAAACAAATCCCGACGCCTTGTTCAAGCGCCGCTTGCTCAAGACACCTGGGCCTTGGACCAAACCAGAGCGGTCCAGCCGCCGTCCCGGCTTTCTTCGTTGATCCGTTCAGGCTTGGGCAGCCCCTGCTTGCGGTAGGCGTCTTCCACAGCATCGGCCTGATCGGTTAAAATACCGGACAAAACGAGGCAGCCGCCGGGCTTGACCAGCCTGACCAGGCCGGGGGCCATTTCCCGTAACGGCCAGGCCAGGATATTGGCCAGCACGCAATCAAACACCTGCCCCTGTGCGCAATCAAGGCCGCCCTCCAGCACTTCAAATTTATCGTTCAAACCGTTTTGCGCGCGGTTTTCCAAGGCATTATCAACGGCCACCGGGTCAATGTCGCAAGCCAGCCCGGTAAGGCCAAGCCTGGCGCAGGCCAGGGCCAGAATGCCCGAGCCGGTTCCCAGATCAAAAAATGTCTGACCGGGGGCTATGTCGCCACTTTTGTACCAGCGGGCCAAAGCTTTAAGGCAGAGCGCCGTGCTCTGGTGATGCCCGGTTCCAAATGCAGTTTTGGGGTTGATGACCAGCGGATACGGAGCTTTTGCGCCCTGCGCGGCATCCTGCGCCTCCGGCATCCAGGGCGCAGCCACCAGAAAGGTGTCGTCGATGTTAACCAGAGTAAAAAATTCGCGCCAGGCCTCGGTCCAGTCTTTTTCTTCCACATCAACCAGCTCGAGCCTGGCATTATCCACCAAAGCAGTAACCTCTTCCTGGATATCCCGGCACACCTCGGGCAATTGCCCGTGCACCCGGAAGCACACGCCTCCTCCGGACAGATCTTCTTCCTCCCAACCGTGCGCGGCGCGCAGAGTCAGGATTCCGGAAACCATATCCACATCTTCCTTGTCCACAATGATGTCCAGCCTTTGCAAATCAGCCATGTTCACCCTCATAAGTCGGCCCAAAACCGATTTAAAAAATAAGTTATAATAATAAACACGGAAGGCAAGAGAGACAAGCTGTTTTCATGGGCGTAGCCGATTCCTTTGCTCGGCGGAACGCCCCAGGGGCGGATACCGGCACGGGGCAAGAGTGACAAAAAAAACTAGCCCTGTGCCCGCCTCAAAAAAGCCGGAGCGGAGGTTGGCGCTCCGCCCCGGCAAGCCAATGTATTTTGCAAAAGTAGGAAGGTGGTTAGAGCATTTTTACATTAATTTTATCCTGGCAAACTGCTCTGGTCTGCCATGCTCACATGCCCTACAGGGCAGTCATTCAGATACTATTTCCCATAAGCTCGGATATTTGTTCCATGTCTTTATCGCCGCGACCGGACAGGCAGACCAGTATTATTTCATCCGTTTCCATGAACGGAGCGATTTTAATGGCCTGGGCCAGGGCATGGGAAGATTCCAGGGCCGGAATAATCCCCTCGGTGCGAGACAGGGTAAACAAGGCTTCCACGGCTTCATCGTCGGAAATGGTCACATATTCAGCCCGTCCGGTATCTTTGAGCAGGGCGTGCTCAGGTCCGACTCCGGGGTAATCAAGCCCGGCGGAAATGGAGTACACCGGCAGGGTTTCGCCGTTTTCATCCTGAAGGATATAGCTTTTGTAACCATGCAAAATGCCGGGAGTGCCCAGGCTGATGGTGGCCGCATGCTGGCCCGGTTCAAGACCGCGCCCGGCAGGCTCAATACCTACAAGTTTGACCTTTTCGTCGTCGAAAAATCCGGAAAACATGCCGATGGAGTTGGAACCGCCGCCCACACAGGCCAGCACATAGTCAGGCAACCGCCCGGCCTGAGCCAAAATCTGGGCCCGCGCTTCCTGGCCGATGACATGCTGAAAATGGCGAACCATGGTCGGATAGGGGTGCGGCCCCACAGCGGAACCGAGCACGTAGAAAATCTCGCCTTCGCTTTCAATCCAGACGCGCACGGCCTCATCCACAGCTTCCTTAAGGGTACGCTGGCCTTCGGTAACGCAAACAACTTCCGCGCCCATCATTTTCATACGCAGAACGTTCAAGCGCTGCCGACGGATGTCTTCCTCACCCATATACACGGCGCACTCCATGCCCAGCAAAGCCGCAGCAGCCGCAGTGGCCACGCCGTGCTGGCCCGCGCCGGTTTCGGCAATGACCCGGCGCACGCCCATGCGTTTGGCCAACAGGGCCTGGCCCAGGGCATTGTTCAGTTTGTGCGCTCCCAGGTGGTTGAGGTCTTCACGCTTGAGATAAATCTGCGCGCCGCCCAGGCGTTCACTAAGATTTTTGCAGTAAAACAGCGGCGTTTTACGTCCCACGTAATCCACCAGCAGGGCATTGAGATCGGCGATAAACTCCGGATCCGTGGAATAGTTTTCAAAAGCAGTCTCCAGCTCTCTGAGCACGGGCAAGGCCGAATCCGGCACGAACTGCCCGCCATAGGGGCCGAAAAAGCCGTTGGCGGAAACGAAAACAGACTCATCGCCCTGGACAGGACGAGAGGTGGACAGGATAGTGTTTTTTGTAGAAGACATGATGACTCTCCATATAAAAATTTTGTTTGAGTGGCGGAGAGTCCGGCATTTGGCATAAAAAAACCGCGATTCGGATTTCTCCGCCGCGGTTACTAAATACTTTTTGCCTACGTAATTATGACTACACGCAAAGACCACGGCTCATTTTAATTGAGCCGCCACCACTTTCCGGAGTAGGTATCTATCTTGGTCTTGTTCATGAGCAATCTATGACCGCCCTCAAAAAAAAAGTCAAGCAGCTTTTTATTTTTTTTCGTCATTACCCGCAGAAACGTTGGCGCTGCCGGGTTTATGGGCATCAACCGTCAGGTGCAGTTTCCGGGGCATAAATATAAACGTATAAATGGGACCGGCCAGAAAATACCCGATCATGATGATGAAACCGAGCAGTTTGGGTTGCGCGGCAATGCAGGCAAAAAGCAGCATGGCTGTTACCATGGACGAAAAACGGTGGGCTTTGATAAAGCCGAAATCTTTAAAAGAATAATAGCGCACCCGGCTGACCATGGCCACGGCCAAGAGGAATGTAAGCACCAGGCAGACATACGGCATGGCCGGCCAAACTGCATTGGGAATAAGCGGGGAAAACAGCACCAGGGTACAGATGGTGCATCCGGCAGCGGGAATGGGCAGGCCGGTGAAAAATTTCTTGCTGCCCGACGCCCCGGCAATATTAAAGCGGGCCAGACGCAGCGCGCCGCAGGTGACATACAAAAATGTAATCACCAGGGCCACGCGGCCAAAACCGGACAGCTCCCAATGATACATCAAAAAACCGGGAGCCACGCCAAAGGCCACCAGATCGGCCAGCGAGTCATACTGCACCCCGAATTCACTGCTGGTATTGGTCAGGCGGGCCACTTTGCCGTCAAGACCGTCCATGAGCGCCGCAAATAAAATAGCGATGGAGGCGGCTTCAAACTGAGACTGCGAAGCCCAGATAATGGCCAGTACAGCCGCAAACAATGAGGCTGACGTCAACAGGTTGGGCAGAATATACACACCTTTGTGCAGGGGCAGTTGTTTTTGTTCAGTCATAACCAGTCCGAAGAGGTTGATTTCAGCCGCTTATCCGGCCTTGCGGGCCAGCACCGTGTGCCCGGCCAGCACCATTTCTCCATAATTTACCGCCGGTTCGTACCCGGCAGGCAGATACACATCCACACGAGAGCCGAACTTGATCATGCCAAAGCG
>CAZNBK010000098.1:0-4376 GCA_964571105.1 uncultured Desulfovibrionaceae bacterium | reverse complement strand
CCGCGCTGGAGCACATCGTCCTGCTCCACCCGGGGCACAATGCGGCGGGCAACGAGTCCGGCGATTTGCACCACGGTCCAGGCCAGCCCCTCGGCATCTTTGATGCCATACAGGCAACGCTCGTTGTCCGTGCTGGCTTTGTCCAGAGAAGCATTGAAAAACTTTCCCGGTATATACTCAATGGCCGCCACCGTGCCCGTAACCGGGCTGCGGTTTACGTGCACATTGATGACATTCATAAAAATAGACACGCAGGTTCGCTCTTCTTTGCTCAGGGGGTCCAGCCCGGGCTTAATGGACACAATCTTGCCATCAGCCGGGCTTACCGCCAAACCGTCGCCTTGGGGGATCACCCGCTCCGGATCGCGAAAAAAGTTGCAGGCAAATACGCAAGCCGCAAAACAAATAACCGCAGCAATCTCCCAGTCGAGAAATGCCGAGCCCAGCGCCGCCAGCGCGCTAATGCCGATGATTGGATAACCTTCCGGAGTGATGCCTATGGAGGGCGCACGCATGAAATATCCGGCCTTTATATGTTAAATTATTGTTTTCAGAACAAACAAAACAAACTTGACGTTTGTGTATACGACCATTTCAGACTTTTGGCAAACGCGGAAGCAGCGCCCCGGTAAAAGTTGTTTGCCATACAAGCGCACGCCCTGCCGGGGCAATGGGCAGCCTGTGCGGTCTGTGAGGGGGGAGGGGCGCAATCCGGCGTGAACCGGTGCTTTTCAGGAAGTCTATTAACGGGAAAGGGGCCTCAAGAAGGAGTAAAAGGCCCCTTTCCCCCATAACGGATCGCCGGCACTCGTTTTCAAAGGCCAGACAGCGTCCAGGCACTAACCTTATAAACGGTGGCGGCAGGGAGTACCCCAATCCTCAACCTCATGAAGGCTTCTGCTGCTACGTCGAGGAGGGGATAACACTCACTAACGGCTTAAAACCGATACGCCCGCGCCTGCATGCGTCCGGGCGTCCAGGTGATGATTATCAGGCAACTCCGGCTTGCGCCGGTGCAGATAATCATCACGAAGCAAATATAAACGCTGTGCCGTCAGTTGTCCATATTTTTTCAAACCTCCGGAGACAAAAATATGCCCGGCCCGCGCCACTCTGCAAGCGCGCCGAACGGTCCGGGCAATGCCCTGGGGCGGTCTTGTCTACGCCGATAAATAACGGTAAGAAAAGAAGAAGTTCACTTATCAGGGTCACTTATTAGGGACACTATATTGGGGCCGCTCCGGCCTGGTTTCTTTTAATTGCAAGGAGCTTCATCATGACCGATGCTGAAAAAATTACTTTATTGGACAAGTTTGCTGCGGCCTGGAACGCCCACGACATCGACGCGCTTATGGACTGCATGTCCGACGACTGTGTATTTTACGCAGCCGCAGGCGCAACCGTTCAAGGCGGCGTATTTAAAGGCCGCGAAGCCGTGCGGGCCGCCTATGAGGGCGTCTGGACGAAATTCCCCGATGCCAAGTGGAATAATCCCACTCACTTTGTGTCCGGCGACCGGGGCGTCACCCAGTGGGAATTTACCGGCAAAACCGCTGACGGCAAAGAAGTTTCCCATGCCTGCGGCGCCGACGTTTTTGAATTCAATGGCAATAAAATTCGGGTTAAAGACACCTACCGCAAACAGGTAATCAAGTAATTAACTTCACCTAGCTCTTCAGGAGGCTCCCATGACCGATGCTGAAAAAATCGCCCTGATGGACAAACTGGCCGCCGGTTTTAATGCCCATGACGCTGACATGATTATGGAATGCATGAGTGACGACTGTATTTTTTACGGCGCAGCCGGACCCACTGAGCGGGGCGGCGTATACGAAGGACCGGCAGCGGTAAAAGCCGCTTATGCCGCAGTTTGGGCCAAATATCCCGATGCCAGATGGAACAACCCCAGCCATTTTGCCTCCGGCAATCAGGGCATCAGCCAGTGGCTGTTCACCGGCAAAACCGCTGACGGCAAAGAGCAATGCGAAGTTTACGGCTGCGATGTTTTTGAATTCAAAGGCGATAAAATCCGGATCAAAGACAGCTTCCGCAAACAGCGCATTTAAGCCGCTGCCGCTGGCCCGAACAGCCGCCGGATCGATTACGCAAAAAGCCGCCCCGGCAACCAAGTTGCCGGGGCGATCTCATTCCTCTCCCCACATATTTTTCAGAGGCCAGGGGGCACAAACCCCGTATTCACACAGACTTTGCAGCATTTACCCGCAATGGGGCCAGGCGCTGCCCGCAGGAAAAAATATTAGAAAAAACAAAATTCGAGGTTTTCTCCAGGTTGTTTTTATTTCTGTCGGCCTGCTAGGATATCTTCAGTTTTGATCCGGCTATCACCCAAACGCAGCTTAAAAATATTTGCAGTTGTGCATGTATTTTTCTGCGCTTGTCTGATCAAAATTCGGGCAAACATGCGCCTGCAATACGCCTGCTTGCCCGTGCAACAAAATGCCCCCATAACGGGAGAGTCCCCTGCCCGCCTACTCCTTGGGAGGGCAGGGGACTCTATATCTCTTTGCCCCCAGCGCCAAAATAACCTCTTGCAAAATTGCCCGGGTCGTGGCATGTTCCGCACCGCATTAACTGCAAATGAGGCTAATGATGTATATCCATCCGCCCAAGCGGCGAGCTTTTTTTATCACCAAACGCAGAACGCGGTACATGGAGGGCACGCGAAGCCCCCGCCAAGGCGAGGCCTTGTCCGGGGATAGTAGCGGAGACTTTAGTATCTGCGCGCTCTGTGCCTGCCCCTGCTGAATTACTTTTCCCACTGGACACAGCGCGCGTAACTAAACGCTTTCCTGGAGCAGCTTAACTTTGTAAAAAGCGGCTGCCCTGCCAGGCTTTGCCGGAAAATCCCGACCGCCAAGATGCTTGTGGACGGGATCCATTCCCGCCGGGCAAGCAGCGTAAGCGTAGAGTGTTATAACGGTCTTTCCCGGTCGGCCTGAAAAGGGCTTGCCGGAAGAGATTATGCATTTTGTCCGGACCATTCCGGGCAAGGGACAAAGTACAGTGACGCAATCTTCCGAACATATCATTGAGTTGCGCAACATCGCCAAATATTTTGACGATGCCTGCGCCCTGTCCAGTGTGGACTTGTCCATCCGCAACGGCGAGTTTCTTACTCTGCTGGGCCCGTCCGGCTGCGGCAAAACCACCATTTTGCGCCTGATTTCCGGGTTTGAAAAACCCACCACCGGGCATGTCTTCCTCAATGGACGCCAGGTTAACGACCTGCCGCCGGAAAAACGCCAGGTCAACACGGTTTTTCAAAACTTTGCCCTGTTTCCGCATATGACCGTATTTGACAACGTGGCTTTCGGCCTGAAGATGCAAAAGGTCGGCAAGACGGAAATCAACGAACGCGTTCGCGAAATCCTGCGCATCGTCCACCTGGAAAAATTCGCCGACCGCAAACCGCACCAACTTTCCGGCGGCCAGCAGCAGCGCGTGGCAATTGCACGAGCGCTTGCCAGCAACGCGCGTGTGATCCTTGCAGATGAACCCACAGGCAACCTCGATAGCAAGAGCGGCACGGACATCATGCGCCTGATCCATTCGCTTTCGGACGAGGGGCACACCATCGTGCTGATTACCCACAACGACGAGATTGCGCGGCAGGCGCAGCGCACGGTCTATGTGCGCGACGGACGGCTGTTTCATTCTTGGGAGGAGGCGGAGCAAGCATGACGATGTTTCTGAATTCTCTTCGCCTCGCGATTCGCTCGACACTCGCGAACAAGATGCGTTCGTTTCTGACTATGCTCGGCATCATCATCGGCGTGATGAGCGTGATCATTTTAGTTTCGATTGCACAGAGTACGACAAGCAGCATCACCAGCGCAATTGCATCTATGGGATCGGATCTACTCACCATTTCTGTAACGGACGAGGATGTCAACCTTGATGTGGACGATTTCATGGGACTGAAGCAATATGACGCGATTGCGGGCGTCGCGCCGTATTTAACGGTGAGCAGCACGGCGCGCAGCGGGTCCACCTACACCAGCGTTTCCGCAATCGGCATCACGGAAGAGTACATGGGAATCGCGGGGGTAAAGATGGAGGCGGGACGTGAAGTCGTAGCCTCCGATCTCGACTGGCGAACGTATACCGCGATGATCGGCACCGATATCGCGGGAAAGCTGTTCGAAAGTTATGATGTGATCGGCAAGACGTTCACGATGAGCGGACATACATTTACCATCGTAGGGCTCCTTGCCGAGACAGGATCGGACACCGATTCGCAGGTGCTGATTCCGCTGACCACAGCGCAGCGAATTGCGGACAGCACCGCGATTACCACGGCGTATGTAAAAGCCTCGTCCACCAACACGGTGGATATTGCGCAGGCGCAGACGGAA
>CAZNBK010000097.1:0-8756 GCA_964571105.1 uncultured Desulfovibrionaceae bacterium | reverse complement strand
CTTGGCCCCGGCCTCGGCCATGTTGGCCAGCACCAGGGAGTGATGATAGGTGCCTGGCGCGGTCATCATCATTTCCTGCAATAAAGGCTGTTCCAGATTCATGAGCTCCATGAGCTTGAACCGGGTGGTGTAGTTAAACACAATTTCCAGCACCGGGGAAAGCGCGAAGACAACAATGAGCGTGCCCACCGCATGCAGGGCCACAGCGGCCAGCCCGGCGGTGTAATTCAAGCTGCCCGTGGTTTCAAAGGCCGCACAGCCGAACCAGATGATCAACAGCACGAAACTTAAGGGGACGATGGAGAAAAACATCTCATGACGGGTCTGGGCCTTGGACACCAGCCAGGTATTGGCCATGCAGCTCAGAAAATAGAACATAAACAGGGCAAGCCCGGATTCGGCCATCACCGCGCACAAAAAAGCCAGCAATAAACCGGTAACGCAGTAGCGCCGCGCAGAAAAAACCATTGAGGCCAGACCGGCCGCCCCGGCCACGGGGAAGGCGTAAGGCAAGGTGCTGCTGCTGAAAAATGAGGCGTCGCTCAAGCCTTGCCCGTGCAGGGCCAAAAATTTGCTTAAAACCGCAAACAGCACCAGAATAAAAGAAATCAGCAGCAAGTCGCGGCGGGTAACCAGATTTCCCTTGCGCCCGCTGGGCGATACAAACAGACCGAGCGTGAGCACCAAAGAAATAACCAGCACGCCCAGGAACGGTTTGACCATGAAGCGGGTGTCCATGCTCTGCCACAAGGCATTTACCCGCAGCTGCTTTTCCCGGCTGATGCGTTCACCCTTGCGCACCAGCACATCGCCCTTGCGGATTTCGTATTCCACCGGGCGCACGTTATCCATGGCCAGACGGATATTGGCATCGGTGATTTCTTCATTGAAAACCAACGAAGGCGGTATCATGCCGGACATGAGCAGAGTAACGGCCTGCCGCACTTGCGAAGAGGCCCGGAGTTCGTTTTTTAAAAACTGGGCCAGGTCCACAGCCAGAGACTTCAAATCGGAGATGTTGCTGGTGTCCAGATAAAAATCGCGAGACTGGGTGATCGGGTCAATGAGCATGACCCCGCCGCGGTAATTGAGGAATTCACGCGAATCAACAACCACGCCGAGCCGCAGGCGCGATTCCAGGAAAGGCAGCACCCGGGTGGTCACCAGAGTTTGAAATTGACTGGAATCCCAGATGCGCATGATATCTTCCGGCACTTCTCCCTGCCGCTCCTGCGACAATTGCAACCGGTAGCGGCTGACTTCTTCGGCAGTGGAGGTGTTCAATTTGTAAAACACTTCCTGCACCGCATTGCGCAAATCGGCAAAGGCATCCAGGTTCAATTCAAAAATACCCGGTTCCAGTTGAGCCACCTGGTCTTTTTTTGCCTTGGTGGCTTCTTCGTCATAGACCGTATAATTTTTGGGCGCGATGATATCGTGCCCCGATAACTCACCGCTGACCAGATACTCGGGCGTGCTGTTGAAATTGATGCCCACCAGGCTGGAGATGGCCAGAATGGCGCAAAACAACACCAACAGGCCCAATTTGCTGTGCTCGTCAAAAATAATTTTAAAAGGAAGCGCAAAGGTTGCGCGTTTCTTGCTACGACTGAATTTGGCTGTGTTCATAAGCGTCCACTATGCGGGCTACCAGGGGGTGGCGGGTCACGTCTTCTCCGGCAAAACGGATGACGCCGACGCCCTCAACATTTTTTAAAATACGCAGGGCCTGAACCAGCCCGGAACGTTCAGCCTGTGGGGCTCCGTTCAGGGCAGGCAAGTCTATCTGGGTTATATCCCCGGTAATTACCGCTTTGGACCCGTACCCCAGCCGGGTAAGGAACATCTTCATCTGTTCCGGCGTGGTGTTTTGGGCCTCATCTAAAATTATAAAGGCGTCATTGAGCGTCCGACCGCGCATAAACGCCAGCGGAGCCACCTCAATGATGTTGTGTTCAAATAATTCCGCAACCTTGCTCATGTCCATGAGGTCATAAAGCGCGTCATATAAAGGGCGCAGGTAGGGGTTGATCTTCTCGGCCAGATCGCCGGGCAAAAACCCGAGTTTTTCTCCGGCTTCAACTGCCGGGCGGGTCAGGATAACGCGCCTGACCTTGCGTTCGTTAAGTGCGGCCACAGCCATGGCTACGGCCAGGTATGTTTTTCCGGTACCGGCAGGCCCAACGGCAAAGACCATATCTTTCTGCTTTAAAGCAGTTATGTAATTCCTCTGATTTAAAGTTTTGGGAGTAATGGTCTTGCGCGGAGCGACAATGGCGGCGTCTTTGCGAAACAGGGAGCCGAGGTCAACGGCGGCGTCTTTGTTTACCGCGTTACAGGCGTGGCTGATGTCCGCCGGATGAATAATATGGCCTGCCTTCAGGATTTTATATAGCTGAAGCAAAATATTGGCAGCGCGATTGATATTCTCGGCGTCGGCAGCTGTAATGGTCAGGGTGCTGCCCCGCGACTCGATAGCCACTTCACAGCAACGGGCAATGACCGTCAAATTTTGGCTTTGCGGGCCAAAAAGTTCATTGGCCAGCTGCGGCTGGTCAAATTCCAGAGTTTTGGTGATTTCTTGCATATAGTGTGCGACGCCTGCCCTTGCAGCAACCCGGTAAAGCAGATGTCTGAGGGAACATACATAGTTTTTTTTATTGCTTCTGTCCAGAGACGGCTCTGGCTAACTTATATCGGCAAATAAAGCAATACGCTTTAATTTGGCCGGGATGGCTGCTTTTGCGCCTGCCCTTCCAAAGGTGGATTTATCTTTTTGGTATGAAATATGCTTAGCCCTAAACAGGAAAAATATGCACGGTCTCCATTGGAGCATTTAACACTTGAAAAAGTGTAACCGCTCCAGGCTGGAGATCCAGGTCAGCAAACAAAATATAAGCGAAAACCGTATAAGTGTATAAGGGGAATGCTCATGTCAGTCAGCGGTATCAGTTCAGGCTCAGGCGGCATCTATTTTTACCAGACCGAAGCGGAAAGAAAGGCTCAAGAAGAAGCTGCAGTTGCCAGCGGCGAAAAGGAAGCCTATGTTTCTCCGGGTAAAGCCCTGCTCAATGCCAATTCCCGGGCCATTAACGTCATTCAGCAAATGAAGTCCGAGGGCGTGTCCGTAAACTCCAAAGCTCTGCGCGAAAAACTTGCCGAACTGGAAAAAGACTTTTCCGAACAGGTCAAGCGCGAGCTTAAAGAGCGCGGCGTTGCGGAAGACGTCGACTTTCGCGTGGCCCTGGATGACGAAGGCAAAGTGAAAGTGTACAGCACCCACAAAGACGCCAAGCTGGTGCAACAATATTTTGACGATAACCCCGAACTGGCTGAAAAAGTGGCTGATATTGAAGCCCTGAGCAGCCTTACCGGTTCTTTGAGCGCCAATGAGAAGGCCAATGTGGATATCAGCGGCCTGCGCAAAAATTTACAGATGGAATCGTTGGAGCATTTCTTTGCCGGTCTTGAAGGCAGCGGCACAGGAGAAGGCTCGGACTGGTTTACACCCCAGATTTTATCCTATGCCAACACTCAGCTGAGTGTTTTCCCCGCCCTGCGCGCCACCGCCTAATTCTGACCGCTGGCGAGGCACTGTTTACGGAAACACCGGTTCCAGAATCAGGAGCCGGTGTTTTTTATGGGTATGGAGTCAGAGTCAGGGGCAGCTCAAGACCCTGCCCGGCCAGAAATTCGGCGTCCGTCAGCAGGCCCGGCGTTTCGCTCTGCCCGGCCAGACGCCCCTGGTTAAGAAAAATCACTGCATCGGCCAGGTCCAAGGCCAGGTCCAGATCATGCGTGGCCAGAAGCATGGCCATGCCCATATCCTGAAGCAGATGGATCAGGGCGCGGCGGGAGCGGGGGTCCAGCCCGGCGGAAGGCTCATCCAGGAGCAAAAGCCGCGGCTTAGTAATCAATAATGAGGCCAGGGCCACCCGTTTCTTTTCGCCAACCGACAACCGGTGCGGCGGTCGTTCCGCCAGATGGGCGATACCCAATGATTCCAGCATATAAGCCACTTTTTCAGCCGCCTCGCCGTCCGGCTCAGACTGCTGGTTGCTTATGCTGAATAAAACCTCATCGCGCACCGAAGGCATAAACAATTGATAATCCGGATCTTGAAAGAGGACACCGGCCTGGTTGCGCACAACCTGGGGCTTGCCCGTGCAGTTTTCGCCGCCCAGCAGCACCCGCCCGGCAACAGGCTGCAGGCATCCGGCCGCGAGCAGCAATAACGTGGATTTCCCCGAGCCGTTTGCTCCGACCAGGGCGTATTTTTTCCCTTCCGGCAGCGTCAGGCTCAAGTCAGTGATCCCGCAGGCTGTTTGCGGGTAATGATAGGTTAGCCGGTCCAGAACTAGCAAAGGCGTCATAATGCGTGCAGCATGCCCCAAAATACCGGCAGGGGCAAGATGCAGGCGATCAGAAAGCAATAATCCCTGCGAGTGGAACAAGGGGCCGGGCCGGGCAGGCGCAGAGCATTGCCTTTTCTGCAAAGCAAGGCCAGACGGACCATTTCGGCCCGGTCCGCAGCGTGCACCAGGCTTGAGCCGAGCACATAAGCATACGCCCGCAGTCGGCTTGGCAAACGCGCGGGCTGTGGACGCAAGCGCAAGGATAATAAAGAAAAATGCAGGCTTTGCTGCAAAATCTGAATATGCCGACAAAGCAGAATAAACAGCGTGCAAAACTTGTCCGGCAGATGAAAGCTGTGCAATGTTTCGGCCATTTGCGGCAAAGACAACCCGCCCAGCAAGGCCAACAGAAAAACCGCCGCTGCGTTGGCTTTTATGGTAATCAACACACATAACCCCAGCCCCTCCGGCGACAGGCCCGGCGCATGGGCGCCAAACAAATCAAACGGCAAAGTCAGCCAGAGAAAGGCCAGAAAGAAGTTCAGCGGCAGTAAAAGCCGCCGCAAATCATGTAACGCTGAATTGCTGAATACAAAAAACAGCAAGGCCAGAGCCAAAAACATGGCTGCCAAACGCCAGTCCGCTAGCAACGCGGTTTCAAGGCTCAGCAGCACAGCGCCTGTAATTCTGACACGCGGCAGCAAAGTTGAAAAAAAGCCGGTTTGCCCCGTGGCTGTTTCCATTGAAAAATTCAACTCTGACCGCCTTAATTTATGCTGGAGCCAAGGCTCTTTTAAACATTGAGATGGGAAACCTAAAGCTACGGGCGGGACCCGCAGAGCACTTTGGCTTAATGTATAATTTCAAAGTTAAAATGCTCTAACAAGTCCGGGGCCACCCGCCACAAAAACTCAACCGCCAGCAGCGTGACCGCGCCTTCGGCCAGGGCCAGGGGCAAGTTGCTCAAAGCGATGAGCCAGGCGCTTTTTTCCAGTTCCGTATAGCTGAATTGCAAAAACAGAAGCATCAGCACCACGGCCAGGCCTATGCCCAAAAAACCGGCAGCAAAGGCTGCCGGGCGCATACGCGCTCTGCGCAAAGACAAATTGCCGGATGCGCAGCCTGAACCCGGGCGGCACAAGGGGCCAAAAACATAGCCGCAAATTACCGCCGGCAAAGCCATTACCACGGTGTTTGCACCAAGCACGCCCAGGCCGCCGAACTGAAAAAGCACGGCTTGCAACAAAAGGGCAATAAAAATGGCCGGGATGGCTGCGGCTTGCAAGGTAATGCCCATGAGCCCGATAAGAGCGAAATGCAGTGAAGTGGCCCCAAAAGGTACTCTGACCAATGAAGCCAGAAAAAAGGCGCTGCCCAACACCGCCGCGCGGGGCAACAGCTCGGGCGGAGTTTTCTTTATGCCCCAGGCAACGCCCAGCCCGGCCAGCCCCCAACCCAGGCCTATGGCCGGAATCTGTAGTAATCCTTCACTTATGTGCATACTTGAAAAACCTTCATGTATCTCTTTAACTCAGATTCCAAAAATGCGCCCTCTCACGCCTTACGGCGCAGCAAAAAATAACCGGCCCCGTAGATGTTCAACAGCAAACTCACGCCGATGAGCGCTTTCAGCCACAGAGGCAGTCCGCCCAGCCCGGCCAATTCGAGCGGCACTGCCGGGACACTTAATTCCGGACCCGTATTTTGCTCAAGCTCCAGGTTTACAGGTATTTCCACATTCAGCGCATGCCCCTGCCCGTCTGCGGCTGCCAGTTTCCAAACACCGGAGGCATTGGGAAGAAAGGCGAAACAACCTGAGGCGTCTGTGCGTCCGTTCTGATACTCAATCTTGTCGTTGCCGGGGGCATACACCTTGATGGCTCCATAGGCCAAAGGGTCGCCGGTTGAATAAGCAAAGCGGATGGACACGACCGGGGCTGCGCCGAGTTGCGCATAGCCCAGGCCGTGCGCCGGAGTTGTTTGCGGCAGCAGAAATATCATCATGAAAACCAACCCGAGGACAGGGCCGCTCTTCCTCGCTGCCCCAGGCATCATTTCACCTCAAAAATCAAAACGCTGCGCAGAACGTGTTTGTCAAACTCAACGCCGTCGCCGTCTTTATCCAGCCCGGCCCGGATCATCCACAGCCCCGGCGCGGTGATTTTCACCCAAAAAGTTCCGGCAGCGGAATAGTCTTCGGTGTAATAGGCGTATGTATCGTTGCGCGTGCTGAATCCGTCATAGCTGGCCTGAACGGGCGCGAAAACCGGCTGGCCGTCATACAGCAGGCGGCACTCAAGCTCATCGTCGGCTTTCAGGCCGCGTACATCGCCCACGGGCACGATTTCCAGCAGTTGCCCCTGCGGGGTGTTGAAAGACTGCTCTGCCTGAGCCGCATTTATGAGCACCTTGGCGAATTTTTCATATTTGCCGACGCTGAGCACAGACTTGCCCTCCGCCTCCAGGCTTTGCCGGGTGCCGGATAAAACCCCTTCCGTGGTGTCGCTCCAATACTGGGGCTTGCGCTGGGCCAGAATCATGGCCGGGCCGTCTGCAGGCAGGGTAAATTCTGAACTGAGAAACAGGGCCTCGCCGGTATGGCTGACGGGCAAATCCCAGTCTTTGCCGTCGGCGCGCAAGATAAGCGCAATATCCGTAACCGGCTCAGCTTCCTCGCTGATCATAAAAACATGTGCGGCCTGGATTTCCAGGGAGATGGTTTCGCCTTTGCCTGCAACCGCTTTTTCCGGTTTGACGATAAATTCATGCCCCAGGGCTGTGCCGCACGCACAGGTTAAAATCAGCATAAATGCGCCGATCGCTGCAAATTTCTTTAGCCGTTCTTGCATGGAATCTCTCCTTTTTACCATTCGGTGCTACTGTTTACAATTTAGTAGCACCGGGCGGAAGCGCGGTCAAGCTTGATTGTGAAAAATTTCTCAAATATTTCCTTTTCTCGTCTATAGCTATAAGACCGGCTCAGCATCAAAGTCGGCAGCAATGCTGAAATACCCCAGCCCGACTATGCTCCTGTCCGACAATGATGCGTTTAAGATATGTCTGTTGCGGCTTTTGCTTCATATTTGCGCGGCACGGCGCATGCTTTGCAAAGTAAGGATGTTTCCCTTGGATTACGCACTCTTAATTTCTTCCCTGTTCTTCTTTTCAGTATCCATGTGCTATACCCCCGGGCCAAACAATGCCATTGCCATGTCCATCGGCATGGAAAAAGGCTTCAGGGCCGCCCTGCCGTTCAGCTTCGGCGGTAGCATCGGCGGCATGGTTCAATTGCTTGGGCTGGGCCTGGGCCTGACCGAGGTGTTCACCCGCTTCCCGCTGGCTTATGAGATTTTACGCTACTTGGGAGCCGTGTACATGCTCTGGCTGGCCTGGAAAATTTCCGGGCTCAAGTTTCCAATCAACCGCGGAACGGACAAAACGCAAGCCGACACTGAGCTGCCGGATTACACCCAGGTCCGGCCTGACGCCGAACGCAAACCCATGGGCTTTACCTATGCCTTTTTATTTCAGTTGCTCAACGTCAAAGTCTGGCTGACCAATATTGTCATTGCCAGCAGCTATGTGGGGATGGGCGATGACCGCATGTTCCGCCTGGTTATTGCTTCAGGAATAACCTTCTTCAACAGCCTCATGGCCATGTTCGTCTGGGTGGCCGGGGGGGTGTTCATGCGCCGCTTCCTGACTTCGGAAGGCTTGCGCCGCGCCAACTATGTCTTTGCGGTTTTCCTGGTGATTTCTGTAGCCTTGTTGTTCGTATAAAATCCACAACTGTCTTTTTCCACCAAAAAACGCCCCAGCAAAGCACATGCCGGGGCGTTTTTTGGCTAAAGGAGGCCGGGTTTATCCCCAGCCTTTTTTACTCATGTAATTGATATGGTCGACCACCCGGCAGGAATAACCCCATTCGTTGTCGTACCAGGCAACAACCTTGGCCATGCTGTCTTCCTGCATATACGAATATTCGGATTCAACAATGCACGAGCGGGAGTCGCCCTTGAAATCCATGGACACCAATTTTTTATCGGTAATGCCCATGATCCCTTTCAGTGGCCCTTCCGCAGCCTTGCGCAGAGCGCCCATGAGGGCCTCGGTGCTAGTGGGTTTTTCCAGGATACCCACAAAATCGACAATGGAGACCGTGGGGGTAGGCACCCGCAACGCATAGCCGGTAAATTTGCCCTTGAGCGCGGGTATAACCTTGGCAACGGCCTGGGCCGCCCCGGTGGAGGTGGGAATTATGTTGCAGGCTGCCGCACGGGCCCGGCGCAGATCCTTGTGGGGCAAGTCCAGAATGCGCTGGTCGTTGGTATACGAGTGCACCGTGGTCATGGTGCCGTATTTGATGCCGAATGTTTCTTGCAGCACATGGGCTATCGGGGC
>CAZNBK010000096.1:1142-8759 GCA_964571105.1 uncultured Desulfovibrionaceae bacterium | reverse complement strand
TTAACGCCGAGCAAATGCTCCATTGCCGCCCGGTCGCTCAAATCTGCCGCCGGGCAACCGGTCAGCACCGAACTCTGTTCATGCTAGCGGATAATCATTTCACCGCTTCGTTCGTCCGCTTCAGCCCGGTAGGCCGCCGCCTCGAGCATGCCCCACACGGCTGCGTTACTTTCGGGATCCCAGATATCAGCCATAAAAACAGGCTCCTAAAATCTGATTGGCGCTGCGTCACACGGTGAGATTGTGCAGCCCCGTGTGTTAGCCGGACAATAATGGCGCAAAAAAGAAAAGACCCAATTATGCATATTACACAATTCGCTATCCGGCGGCAACTGCTGCCGCAACATGCCCTGACGCTTAAAATTAAAAAACGCCCTGTTTCCGAACCGCTTCCAGGACTGAAAGCGGGTAAAAAAACAGCCCGGCCCCTCATCCCGAAAAAAGCCTGCCTGCCCGCACAACCGGACAATCGCCGCTACACTGCCAAGCCGCTTGGCAGCTTGAAACGTTTGCTTTCCGCTGTAACCGGCGACTACCGGCAACTGCCGTGCACTTTTATCTGCAGCGGCAGGACGCGCTCTGGGGAAAGTCGACTCGTTGCTTTGTTCCATTGCGTTTTTAATCAACAAAAAACCTTGCCCATTGCCTGAAAAGTAATAAACTGTACCCGCTCAGTGCGCCGCGAATGGCGATCTGGAGACTGGAGAAGTGTTGCAGGAGATGCATATGAGTATTCGAGCTAAGCTTTTTATCACTTACATAGTGGCTATCTTTTTTGCAGTGGCCTCTGTTGCGGTGCTGGTGGTCTGGCAGCTGAACCAATACGCGGAAAGCAACTTTGCGGAAAATGCCGGAGGGCAGCTGGAGCGCATTGATAATGTGCTGACTTTGTTCGTTGACAGCGGAAAAATCAATGCTGAATATCTGGCCAAACTCCCGGTGATCCGCAATGCCGAAAACAAGCTGGACAGCTACGCGTTCACCACCGAAGACAGTGTCCAGGACCCGGAAACAATTACCGACTACGCCAAAGAAGTCCGCCTGGAGCTGCTCCGGGTGGCGGAAAGCAATCCCAGCTATCAGATCCTTTACCTGGGCACCAATGACGGCGGATTTATCCAGGCTCCGGATGATGAACCCCTGACTGCCGGTTATAACCCAGCCGAACGGCCCTGGTATGCGGAAGCCCTGGCCGCCAAAGACGGCGTGGCCGTAACTGCGCCGTATACCTCCGACAGCGGCGGGATGGTCACCACGGTTACCAGCATTGTCTATGACCTGCGCAATCGGCAAATCGGAGTTATAGGCATAGATTTCAGCCTGGACGGACTGACCGATTATCTGAACAAACTCAAAATCGGCGAAACCGGACGGGTAATCGTTATCGACGAAACCGGCATGATCCTGGTGGACCAGCGGGATAAGGCCAATCTATTTAAAAACATTGCCGATATTAATGACCCGGTCTATCAGGCCATCAAAGAATTGGGCACCGGCGAAACCAGTGTGGACACCGCAAACGGCGTCCAATTTGTCTCCGCCTATATCTCCCCGGCTTTAAACTGGAACTTGGCCGTGCTCATCGACAGCGACGAAGTGCATGCCAGATCCTCGGACCTGACCAAACAGATTCTGCTCCTCGGCGTAGCCATCGCCGCAATCCTTATGCTGGTGGTGGTGATCATCATCAACCGCTCCATTGCCAAGCCCGTGGACGCCCTGGTGCACGCTTCGGAAGATATTGCCACCGGCAGTTTTGACGCCCTGCCCGAGGCGCGCATGTTTACCGGCGAGTTGCTTAAGCTGTATGCGGCGTTGGAAAAAATGGTCGGCAATCTGAAAAAAATGATCATGGAATCGCATGACAAAGCCGAGGAGGCGCAGCGACAGACGGAAATGGCCCACAAAGCCACACAGGAAGCCGACTTGGCCAAACAGCAGGCCGAGGCGGCCAAACGCGAAGGCATGCTTCAGGCCGCATCCAGTCTGGAAGAAATCGTGGCCCAGGTGATTTCACTCACCGAAGGCATGAATGACCGCGTCGACCTCGCCTCCAGGGGGGCCGACCATCAACGCACACTGACTACGCAGGCCTCAGAGGCAGTAAGCGAAATGGATATGACCATTCGCGAAGTGGACGCCAACTCTTCCAAAGCCGGTGAAACCGCTCAGGAAACCAGACAAAACGCCGTTAAGGGGCGGGAAGTGGTCGGCAATCTGGTTGGCGCCATCACCGATGTGGACACCAAGGCCAAGAGTTTGAAAGAGAGCCTCAATCAACTGGGCGACCGGGCCAACTCCATCGGGCAGATCATGACCGTAATCTCCGACATCGCCGACCAGACCAACTTGTTGGCCCTTAATGCGGCCATTGAAGCGGCCCGCGCCGGCGAGGCCGGCAAAGGTTTTGCCGTGGTAGCCGACGAAGTCCGCAAGCTGGCGGAAAAAACCATGCAAGCCACCAAGGAAGTAAGCAGCGCTGTCCAGGCCATTCAAGACAGCACCAAGCAGAACATTGATGAGATGGAAGCCGCTTCAGAGGCGGTCGGGCGGAGCACCGAACTGGCCCAAAATGCGGACGAAGCCCTGGAATTCATTGTTCGCACTGCGGAATCCAACGCCAACCTGGTTCAGGAAATCAGCACCGTGGTCAGTCGGCAACTTCAAGCTGGTGAAGCCATTAAAAACGGTACCGACCAGATCAACGACATTGCCATGGATACTGCTGATTCCATGCGCGATGCGGCCAGAGAGATGGCCGAACTGAGTAAAGTGGCCGATGCCCTGCATAACCTGGTGAACAATTTAAAGAATTCCTAGTGTCATATAGATAATTTGAAGGCGGGGCACCACAGGGACCAATGGCCCTTGAGGTGCCCCGCCCTGAAACTCCCACCCCTCCTTAACCCTTATTGCCTGGCTGGCGGCATTTCATTGCCGTCCAACCAAAAGGCATAAAAAACAACTTCCCGGCGCTCGATTTTAAACGAAAAATGCCCGGTCTAAACCGGGCATTGGGATGTATTTTTAGGGTGTCGGGATTGCTTAAACCGCCTGATCCAGTATCAACCCCGGAGTCAGATTCTCAGGTGCGGTTTGCGCAGCATAAGCGCCCAACTCTTTGACCAGCTCGGCTGTGTCCGCAAGAGTTGCGGTTTCGGCCAGCACGCCCTGCATTTTCTTCTGCAGCTCTTCTTCCAGTTCCTTGGCCAACTTCTTGAGGATGGCCATGATGCCGTCGCCGCCCATTTCGCCGTTGCGGGCTTCCATAAACTCGCCGATGGCCGCAGCAACTGCATTGGCCCCGTCAACCTCGCCGTTTACGGAGACCACAAACTCTTCATTCTTGCCGTTGTCAAAATAGGCGTTGAGTTCCTTGTTGAGCCCCTTGTTAACCAGAGCGATCATTTCATCGCCCGCTTCCGGGCCGAACTGCTTGTCGATGAATTTAAGGGTGTCCAGCAACCCGTCGGCCAAGGTTTCCTCAGTGATTTCTTCTTCGCCGATGCGCTTGTAAATAAGGGCTTGTGATACTGCACCCACATCCACGCCGAACTTGTCGACGATGCTGTTGAAAAATCCTGCAAAGGCTTTTTCCAGCGCCTTGATGTCAATGCTCAGCTCAGAGGACCGCCCCTGGTCGGCGGCAGCGGCGCTTCCGGGCTGGCCGTTACCCGTGCCGGGCATAACCTGGCCTTCAATGCGGCGGGCGATGTCCGCAGCAACTGTAGCCGAATTATTATGCAAGGCCTGGCTGGTAAAGGTAGCGCTTTTGGCGGGGCTGAAGCTCCACGAATTTTGTGCGCCGGGCAGGCCGAAGGTTACACTGGTCATAACTTATTCCTCTGTGCTCATCTTTTCGGCAGCAAGCTTAAACACTTTAGGCCGCTACCCATTTAAATTTATACGCAACCGTGGTTCGTTTTTTTTCAGTGGCAAAGTCTGCCCGGCAGTCCTCGACAAGAAAATTTTCTTGAATTGTCCGCTCCTTTACAGCTTTGAAGCATTGCACTCTTTGCCGCATCAGAGTATGGTACCGCCTGGTTTCAGGATCATGTTAGTTTGGAATCCCCCCCCATCCAATCTTAACAATGCCGGAATCTACCGGCAGGAGCGTAAGGCAATGACAAATCCGGTTTTTATGTGCCGTGACCTGAACGACGTCAAGGAAGCGGTCGAGAAGTACAACGTCGAATTCATCCAAATCTGGTTTGTGGACATTCTGGGCAACCTCAAATGCCTGCAAATCACCTATCACGAAATGGAAAATGCCTTTACCGAGGGCGTGGGCTTTGACGGCTCGTCCATTTTGGGCTTCACCCGCATTGAAGAAAGCGACATGGTTGCCTACCCCGACCCCACCACCTTCCAGATTCTCTGGTGGCAAGGCCGGGAGCGCCCCGTGGCCCGCGTTTTCTGCGACATCCGCAAGCCCAACGGCGATCCTTATGAAAGCGACCCCCGTTATGTGCTCCGCAAGTTGCTGAAAAAAGTCGGCGACCAGGGCTATACCTTTAATGTAGGTCCGGAACTGGAATTCTTCCTGTTTAAAAGCTCCAAGGACCCCATCGGCCTGGATGAGGGCGGGTTCTTCGATGCGCCGCCCCTGGATCAGGGCGTGGAAATCCGCTACCAGATCATAGACGCGCTGCATGAAATGGGCATCAAGGTGGAATTCAGCCACCATGAAAACTCCCCCTCCCAGCACGAAATCGATCTGCGCTATAACGAAGCCATGTATATGGCCGATACGGCCATGACCTACAAAGTGGTTGCCAAAGATATCGCCCAGCGCAACGGCGCCTTTGCCTCGTTTATGCCCAAACCCCTGTTTGGCGTAAACGGCAGCGGCATGCACGTGCACCAGTCGTTGTTTAAAGACGGCAAAAACGCCTTCTACGACATGGACGACGCCTACCATCTGTCGCACATGGCCAAATGCTATATGGCCGGACTTTTGAAGCACGCCAAGGAATACTGCTGCATCATGAACCAGTGGGTGAACTCCTACAAGCGTCTGGTGCCCGGCTACGAAGCCCCGGTGTACATCGCCTGGGCGCAACGCAACCGCTCGGCCTATGTGCGCGTGCCCATGTATAAGCCCGGCAAGGAAAAGGCCACCCGTATGGAACTGCGCAGCCCGGACCCGGCCGCCAACCCGTACCTGGCTTTCGCGGCCATGCTGGCTGCCGGACTCAAAGGCGTGGAAGAAAACTACTCCCTGCCTGCGGCCATTGAAGCCAACATTTACGCCATGGAAGACGATGATCTGGCCAAGCACGGCATTGACTGCCTGCCCGGCTCCCTTTACGAGGCGGCCATGGAACTGAAACAATCCAAGCTCATGCGCGAAATTCTCGGACCCCACCTGCACGACAACCTGGTGGGCAACAAACTCATTGAATGGGATCAATACCGCACCCACGTATCCGAGTTTGAACTGGACAAGTATCTGCCCATTCTTTAGAGTATTTTAAGCTTGAGATTGGAATAAGCGGGAGGAACATCCGCCTGACGCTCTGCGGACCTGACCCGTAGCATTTATATGCGCACACAACGGCTGCTTCGCCGCTTAAGGCTTCAATCTCACGGACGTTGCTTCGCTTAGCATTGCCAGAGCATTTTATCGGTCTGTATAGTTTGAAATGTAAAAATGCTCTAGGACAGCAAGGGCACGGGCAACACGCCCGCAAAAGACACCATGGGGGCGGGCGCCGATGCGCCCGCCCCCTTTTTAAATGCCGATTCCGGGGTAGCCCATGTTTAGCCTGCCGACCGACCAGGATTACGCAGAAGCTTATAAAAACTGGATTAACAGTCCGGCAGGGGCCTTTGTTCTCGGACAAACCCGGAATCTGGCCGGGCAGTTAATTGCCGGTTGGCCCAGGCGCGGGCACAGCCTGCTGGAAATAGGCTGCGCCCATGGCTTTTTGCTGGAATCATTCTGGGAAGCGGGCCTTGATGTCACCGGCCTGGATAATAACCCTGAACGCCTGGAGCAGGCCAGAATCCGTCTTGGCGGACGGGCGGACCTGCAACTGGGCCCACTCGACCACATTCCCTTTGACAAGGACGCCTTTGACTATGTGGCCGTGCTTAACCCCCTGAGCTATACAGAAAAACCGGCAGCCATACTCAACGAAGCCTTTGGAGTGGCCCGCAAAGGCGTTATTTTCGGTTTTTTTAACAAGCACTCCCTGTACCGCTTCTACTGCCTGATCAACAGCTGTAGTTGCAATTTCCGCGTCATGCACTGGCATTCCTGCCTGAGCATGCTCGCCCTGGTCAAACGCGCCACCGGCGGCTTGCACGGCAGCATGCGCTCCACACTATTCGGCCCGCCCGGCTCCTGGAGCAAAAACGGCTTTTGGAAAGGGCCGAACAAAACCATTTCCCCGGTCCCCCTGGGCGCCTATGTGGCTGTGCGCGTGGATCTGGACCCGGCCCTGGGAGTAACCCCGTTGTATCTGTCCACCCGAGCCACGGTAACTGTTGAATAGATACCGCGCTGGGCCGTTGTCTTGCCAGGCGCTTTCCCGGGCATTCCCCCGGCGTCTCCCAAGGTTCGGCTGTTCCGACAACAAGGTCTGCCTGCTTGCGCCCGCCCGGATAATTGCCGCTACTTTTGACAACCTGACCGCCTTGTCCTAAAATGTCTGGATTTTTAGAGCGTTTTAAGCTTGAACTGTTAAACGGCTCTGGATATATCAATTGCCATGAACATATTTCATGTGCCGAGGAAGGCTTATGGCCGAAAAGATCAACCGCATTAAAGGATTTGCCGATTTATTCTCGCCGGAGAGCGATGCTTTTACCTTTCTGGAAAACACCGCCCGCGAAGTTTTCGGCGCGCACGGTTACACGGAATTGCGCACCCCGCTCTTGGAACGCACCGAACTGTTTGCCAGGTCCATCGGCGGCGAAACCGACGTGGTCCAAAAAGAGATGTACACGTTCACCGACCGGGGAGACCGTTCTCTTACTCTGCGTCCGGAAGCCACCGCCGGGGTGATGCGCGCCTATATTGAAGCCGGGATGCACACCAAGGAATCGGTATCCAAGTATTTCACCTGCGGACCCATGTTCCGCTACGAACGGCCGCAAAAAGGCCGTATGCGCCAGTTCCACCAGATTAACTGCGAATGCCTGGGCGCAGCGGAACCCTACGCCGATGCCGAGGTGATCATCATGCTCATGCAATTCCTTACCCGCCTGGGCATTAAAGAGCTGAGCGTGGACATCAACTCTCTGGGCTGCCGCAACTGCCGCCCGGCCTATCGCGAGGCCCTGCACACCTTCCTCGCCACTTTGGACACGGACCAGCTCTGCGAAGATTGCCGCCGCCGCAAAGACACAAACCCCATGCGGCTGCTGGACTGTAAACAGCCGTCCTGCCAGGCGCTGCTGGTTATGGCCCCAAAGATTATCGACTACACCTGTGAAGAATGCCGCGAACACCTGGGCACGGTCACCCGCCTGCTCAGCCACGCGGATGTCAACTTCAATCTCAACCCAAAACTGGTGCGCGGCCTGGACTATTACAACCGGACCACCTTTGAGGTGTTGTCCGGAAATATCGGCGCCCAGTCTGCCGTGACCGGAGGCGGGCGCTACGAC
>CAZNBK010000096.1:0-1132 GCA_964571105.1 uncultured Desulfovibrionaceae bacterium | reverse complement strand
TGATCAGCGAGCTTGGGGGACCGGATATTCCGGGCCTGGGGTTTGCCTGCGGCATGGAACGGCTGGCCATGCTCCTACCTAAAGTCGCAGCCAAACGCAGTGATTTTTACATTGCCGCCCTGCTGGACCAAGCCCTGGAACCGGCCCTGATTTTAGCTGAAAACCTGCGCCAAGCGGGGTTTAACGGGCATGTCGCCTTTGCGGCCAAAAGTCTGAAAAGCCAGATGCGCCAGGCCTCCAAATATAACGCGCGGATGTGCATAATTCTGGGTGAAGACGAGCTGAACAGCCGGACCGCCCTGCTTAAAGATATGGACGGCGGGGACCAACAACCCTATCCCCTGGATGAATTAATAACTGTTTTGCGCCGGAAGCTTGAAACCGGCGGTAAGGAATAAACCATGAGCGAACAAAGCATTGCTGCCCAGGGTCAGGATACCCAAAGCCAGGACCTGCAAAAAGAACATCAGAAATACATCGAAGGCCTGGGCGACTGGACCCGGACCCACTCCTGCGGCGAGTTGACTGCGGCCAACATCAAAAACGAAGTCTGCCTGATGGGCTGGGTGCAGTTTCGGCGCGACCACGGCGGATTGATTTTTATCGACCTGCGCGACCGCGACGGCCTGACCCAGATTGTGTTCTCGCCTGAAGTGGATGCCGAAGGCCATGAACGCGCCCACATCCTGCGCACCGAATATGTGCTGGCCGTGCGCGGCTATGTGCGCGAGCGCCCCGAAGGCATGCACAACCAGAAAATGAAGACCGGCGACATCGAAGTGGTTATCCGGGAATGGAAACTGCTGAATACCTCCAAGACGCCGCCTTTTACCGTGGAAGACCGCATTGAAGCCGCCGAGAACCTGCGCCTGGAATATCGCTACCTGGACCTGCGGCGGCCTTCCATGACCGCTAATATCGTTACCCGGCACAAGGCTGCTCAGGCCGCCCGCACCTATCTGGACGAGCTGGGCTTTCTGGAAATTGAAACCCCTTTCCTGACCCGCTCCACCCCGGAAGGCGCCCGCGACTTTCTGGTGCCCAGCCGCCTGAACCCCGGCAATTTTTACGCCCTGCCCCAGTCACCGCAGCTGTTCAAGCAACTGCTTATGGTTTCCGGCATGGAGCGTTA
>CAZNBK010000095.1:0-8774 GCA_964571105.1 uncultured Desulfovibrionaceae bacterium | reverse complement strand
ATGACTGCCGGGTTATTGTTTTGCCGGGCACAGATACCTGTCATAAAGCCGAAGAATGGGGGCTTGAGCCGCTGGGGCTTGACCTGAACAACAAAAACCCGGTGCAAATCGCCAAAACCGCCGTTCAACTGCGCAAGCTGGTGCATGACTTCAAACCCCATGTGGTCAACTGCCACCGGGGGGAAAGTTTTTTTCTCTGGGCGTTTCTGCGCCGGTTCAGGCGCGGCTTTTCCCTGGTGCGCACCAGGGGCGATCAACGCCTGCCGCACACCGACGCCATTAACAAATACATGCATAACCAGGTGGCGGACGCCGTTATTTGCACCAATACAGCCATGGCCGATTACTTCACCGGGCAAATGGGCACGCCCGCAGAGCGCGTTTACACAATTTTAGGCGGCGTTGACCAGAATAAATTTCGCTTCACTGCCGACGGTCGGGCAGCGGTGCGCCGGGAAATGGGTTTTTCCGATGCGGAAACAGTTATCGGCCTTTTGGGACGGCTGGACACGGTAAAAGACCAGCGCGGCACCATTGAGGCCTGCGCCAGGCTGCACCGGGCCGGTCGCCGGGTTCGCCTGTTGCTGATCGGCGCTCCCACCTCACCGGCCTCGCAGGGGCAGGTTCAAGGCTGGCTTAACGAGGCCGGAATTGCCCACCTGGCGGTGATAACCGGACGGCGTGACGATGTGACCGCCTGTATTTCCGCCATGGACATCGGCGTAATCGCCTCGCTGGGCTCGGAAACCATTGCCAGGGCCGCACTGGAAATCATGGCCTGCGCTCGCCCCCTGCTCAGCACCAGAGTGGGAGTTATGCCGGACCTGCTGCCGGAAGAAGCCTTGTTCGCGCCCGGCAACCCCGAAGCCATGGCCGAGAAAATTGCCCGGAGCATGGATGACCCGGCTTTCAACCAAAGATTGCTGGAGCAGGCTGAAAACAAACTGACCTGCTTGAGCGAAGCGGCCTTTGTCGAGCAAACCCTGGCCGTATATCGCCAGGCCATGTGCCGGGCCGGGATAATGTGTTATACGGACCAGGACTAACCAACATCAACCTGATCAAAAAGGAGTCCATCATGCGTGTATTCGCCCTGTTTTTCTGCGGCCTGATTATCATGGGCGCGTTTTTGCTCATTAGCGGTTGCGGCAGCAGCAAATTTAAAGAAGACAACTTGAACGCCGGACACCGGAACGCCGCCATTACGGCAGCATTCCAGGGGACTGTCCAGGACACATAAAAATTATGGAATTTATCGCGATCATTATGGCCCTGGCGGCCGGCGCCGGGCAATCCGTCCAGGCCGGAGTGAACAACCAGCTTCAAATCAACTGGGCCCACCACCCCGCGCTGGCGGCGCTGGCCTCTTTTGCAGTGGGCACCATTGTTTTGTTGATTTATGTGCTTGCCGCCCGCGTGCCGGTGCCTTCGCTGCCCGGACAAAGCGCCCCCTGGCAATGGATCGGCGGGATACTGGGGGCCTATACCGTGCTGGCCATGGTTATTCTGGTGCCCAGATTGGGCGCAGGAGCGCTTATTGCCCTGGTTTTAGGCGGGCAGATCGGCATGGCCCTGATATTGGACCATTTCGGCCTGCTCGGCTATGTGACCCGCGCCTTCACCTGGCAAAGATTGCTGGGGGTCGTGCTGCTGGTTAGCGGCATATATTTGATCAGGAAATATTAGAGCATTTTAACATTGAAATATATGATTGATAAAATGCTCTGGTGCCGCAAAGCGGCACCCGCGCGCGTGTAAGCAGCGTGTGCCTTTCGCAAAATCGCCTTGGATTTTGCGTTTCGATAGGGGAAATGTCTTTTTGCCTTTTGGTTTTAAAGACAGCGTTTGGCATTCGAGTTTTGCAACATTTCAAAGTTGAACGGTTCTAGATGAAAAAAAGAATTCCGGCCTGGTTTCTTCTGGTCCTGCTGCTGCTTTCCGCCTGCGGGCACCATGGCGGCAGACACAGCTCCCTGACAGCAAAAGGGCAGTGGGACACCAGTATCGGCTGTACTCGGTAGAACAATTCTTCGGCTTCGGCAGCGCCTTGCCGTTTACCATGCGTTATAATGAACGCGTGCTTCGTCCATGCGGTTTTCCGGCACGGGCAGCCCTTGGGCGTAACCCACGACAATGAGGCAAAGCGGGGTAATTTGGTCGGGCAGCTTAAACATTTCCCGATAGGCGTCCACCCGCTGCTGATCCGGATAAGCGCCCGTCCACACCGCGCCAAGGCCAAGCGCATGCGCGGCCAGCAGCATATTCTGGGCGCAGGCGGAAGTGTCGTTTACCCAGCATTCATAGTGGTTTTCAGCACAAACCAAAATCGCAGCGGGCGCATTGGCCACATAAACCGTTCCTGAACCCAGCTTGCCGATTTGCTGCAACAAAGACGCATCGCGGATAACCACAAAATGCCACGGCTGTTCATTATTGGCGCTGGGCGCCGAAGTGCCGGAGGCGATAATTTCCTGCAACAGGCCATCCTCCACGGCACGCCGCCGAAAAGCCCGGACACTCCGCCTGGTTCTGATTGCCGTCATGGCATCCATGCTCGGCGTTGGCGTCCACCAGGCGTCATAAGGCAGAGCAACCGGCAGATCGGATTCCGGAAACAGGACAGCTTCTTCATCCGGGAGCGGTCCGGCGGCCCGTGCGCCTTTCGCGCCAAGCAACAATGCAGGAACGGCCAATGCGGCCAGACTCATAAATTTACGCCGCCCCAACCCCAAGGTTTTCAAGGCATGGTTAAAATTCATCGCCAACCCTCTTGTTATCTTTACCCCCACCCGAACAGCCAAATTCCCACCACCGGACGGCTACGCCGAATTAATTCTGCGGTTGATACAATAAATTGAGCAGCGGATACGGACGCCCCTGCCCGTCGACCTCGGTCCGCCCCAGGGTTTCAAAACCGTATTTCTTATAAAATCCTACCCCCACCTTGTTCTGCTCGTTAACATCCAAAAACATGCAGGGATACTCCTTACGGATAAAATCCAGCAAGGTCCGGCCAATGCCGCGCCGCTGGAAAAGCGGGTCAATAAACAGCATTTCCACCTGAATGGCCGGTAAATGTCCAAGGCCCAGCTCTTCCAGTTTACACTGCGCCTCGGGCGTAACATCCGCATACCCGATAAACCCTGCGCACAAGCCGTTTTCGGGCAAACTTCCCTGCCCCGGGCAGACCGCGCAGGCTGAAGAATCATTTAATCCGGTAGTTTGGAAGTCAGGATAATAGCAGCCATACAGGCGCACTCCCGGAAGATATACCTCAGCCACGGCATCGTAAATATCCCAAAAATCGTTGTCGCTTAAGAAATCGTGAGTGGAACGCACGGCAGCGGCCCAAAGATCGGTCAGGCCGGGGTATTCGGAGGGATGAGGCGTTTTAATCGCAATATTCATAGGGCACGTTTACTCTGGCTAAAGTGTTCTCAAGCAGGCCAAGGCCAAGCTGATATCATTGTTGCCCGGTCAATTTAAGCGAACAGCAATGTTCTAATTATAAGGCTGCGGATATTTTAGACAACCCTGTAGTGACTTTATCGTATACCTCTCGGGGCTTTATCGTATACCTCTCGGCTCGGCGTCCTGCCGAGCTCGAGGGTCGCTGCGCGGCTGCCGCACGTCCTGGCGGTGGGGCTATCACATACCTTTCGGCTCGGCGTCCTGTACGCTGCACCTTCCCTCATGCAGCTTTTCGCCCAAAGTCCGTAGGCTTGTCGCTCTGCGGACCTCGTCCGTAACATTCCCCAATGAAGGTGCAGGGCTTAGCCCTGCTAACGCGCCTCAAGCAAGCACAGGGTTTCCACATGGGCGCTGTGCGGAAATAAATCCAGCCCCTGCACCGCGCCGATGGAGTAAGCCTTGCTCAAAACCGCCACATCTCTGACCAGGGTCGCCAGATGGCAGGAAACCAGCAAGATGCGCTCCGGTCTGATTTTAAGTAAGGCCGCCGCCACATCGGGGTGCAACCCGGCCCGGGGGGGATCGGTAAGTATTGCCGTGGGCCTGCCCCGGCCAGCCTGCTTGCGCATGAGCTCCTTGACGTCACCGGCGGCAAAGCTGCATTTGCTCAATTTGTTTACAGTGCAATTGGCCCGGGCATCGGCGACCGCAGCGGCATTAACTTCCAGCCCCAGCACTTCTGCTCCGGCAGCGGCCAGGGGCAAACTGAATGTGCCCACCCCACAATATAAATCCCAGATTGTTTCACCTGCTGCGGGCGTTAACAACCGCATCGCTTCGCGCACCATAACCTCGGCGGCGGCGGGGTTGGTTTGAAAAAAAGAAGCCGGGGATAAATCATAATAAAACCCCGCCAGTTCTTCCCGCAATTTGGGCTGCCCCAGGTTTAAAACAATTTCCTCCCCTTGGGCGATATTGCTGGCCGCCTTGCGGATTGAATGGGTGAAGGAAACCACCCAGGGAAATTGCGCTAAAATATACTGCCCCAGTTCACGGATACGCTTGGCCGCCTGGGGGCCGGGGGCGGTGATCAGCTCCACGGCGGCATTATTGTCAAAATGAGAGGTGCGGACCACCAGAAACCGCAAGATCGCGGACAAATCATTTTGCCCCGGCAAAGCCTCGCCCGTGTATACCCGCAATTGGCTTTGCCCGGCCCAATTGCGGACAAACTCAAGCAGCCCCGGCAGGCGCTCGTCAGCTATGGGGCAGGTTGCAATGTCCACAACCTCGTGGCTGCGCATTCTCCGAAAACCCAGCAAAGGCGTCGCGCCCTTGCGCAAGCTGGTTTTAGCCTTGCCCTTGTTTTGCGCTTCGGCGGTTCCAAAGACAAATTCCACCTTGCCGCGAAAATGCCTGGTCAACGGCGAGGGCAAAACCTCCGCAACCATGTCTTCCATGGCTTTTTTTCCGTCCGTCCCGGCCAGACGCTTGAAGCTGTCGAGAATATGCGCGCGTTTATATTCCAACTGCCGCGAATATGGAATTTCCTGCCAGACGCACCCGCCGCAGACTTCAAAATGCGGACAGAAAGGCTCTGCCTGCTCCGGCGCCGGGGTAATCACCGCCAGGCGCTCGGCTTCCAGATAATCCCCCTTGGCCTTGCTTACCCGCGCCCGTATTTTCTGACCGGGCACGCCCATATCCACAAAAACCACCTGCCCGCCGGGCGTGTGCGCCAAGGCTTTGCCCCCGGCCACCATTTCCTCCAGGCCCAGGACCAGTTCATCGCCCGGTTCGGGCAAAGGTCCGGCGGTTTGCGAGTTGGCGGAATGATCCGAAGAAATTCTTTCCTGAGCCGACGGGTTTGCGTTGGGTGACTGGGTCATGTGCGTTTGGGTGTCCTGTGCCGGGCTTGCGCCTGTTGCTTTGTGGGTGTATGTTGAAAAAATATAGTAAAAGTTTCCGGTGCAGGGAGCAAGCCCGCGCGCCAAGCGCATATTCAGTGAGCAAAAATGCTCTCAGACCGGCCAAAATCCCAATATAAACGGAGCTGTTTCCACTTATGAATCGATCACTTGCCAGGCAGGCCGGGTTTTTCAGTGCACTTGCCCTGTTCCTGCTTTTGTTTTCTTGCCCGGTACCGGCGGATACCCTCATTGACTGTACGGATACCATCCAGCCCGGGCAGCCGTTTATCATTACCATAACCTCAGACCGCGAGCTCAGTGATGTAGTTATCCGCTGGCGCGGCAAAGACTTGCCTCTGCCCGTACAGCGCACGGCTGACGGCCCCTTCCAGCCCGTACTGAGCCAGGGCACGCTTATTCTGGGCATGCCCCTGGACGGTACGGAAAAAACCATGCCCCTGCGCGTCTCCTATAAGGAAAAAGGCACCCCGCTAAGCCACAGTTACAACCTCAAAGTTGTGCCCAAAGACTATCCGGTGCAGGAACTGAGCGTGGACTCCAAGTCTGTTGATCTGAGCCAGGCCGACGCCGACCGCGCCGCCAGAGACCGCCAACGCAACGCCGAGGTCACGGCCCGCTATACGCCGGTGCAGATGTGGACCTTGCCGTTTAATCGTCCGGTGCCGGGCAGCCTGTCTTCGCTGTTCGGCCTGCGCCGCGTGTTTAACGGACAACCCCGCAACTCGCACCGGGGCCTGGATTTCCGCGGTGCAGAAGGCACGCCCATCCATGCCGTGGCCGATGGCGTTGTGGCCCTGGCCGAAGACCAGTTTTTTTCCGGGCGGGTTGTTTATGTGGACCACGGCCTGGGAGTATTTTCCGTGTACATGCACATGTCCAAATTCTCGGTCCAGGAAGGCGACCGGGTTGAGCGCGGCCAGGAACTCGGCCTGATCGGCAGCACCGGACGGGTAACCGGCCCGCACCTGCATTTGTCGCTCATGCTCCAGGGCTCCGGCGCAGACCCGCTGCCCTTGCTTGAAGAACAGGAAGCGCAAAACCAACCTGCCCCGTAGCGGCATTTTAACACACAGGTAACGCATATGGCCAAAGCCACCCCAAAAAAATTTGAAACCCAGCTGGCCCGGCTGGAAGCCGTGGTTGACGCGCTTGAACAAGGCGACATCAGCCTGGAAAAAAGCGTGACCCTTTATAAAGAAGGCTTGGGCCTGGTCAAGGATTGCCGCGAACAACTGGCCGAAGCCAGACACCTGGTGGAAGTTTTCGCCCAAGGCCTGGCCGCCCCATTAAATATTGATCCGGAAGGTGATGATGAGCACGGACTTGAAGACTAAACTGAATGCTTACAAAGAAATCGTCGAGACTTTCCTGGCCGGTTGTCTGAAAAACCGCGACATTCCGGCCAAATTGCTGGAATCCATGGAGTACAGCCTGCTGGCAGGCGGCAAGCGTCTGCGCCCGGTTCTGTGCCTGGCCGTCTGCGACCTTTTGGGCGGCAAGCGCGAAGCTGCGCTGCCGTTTGCAGCCGGCCTGGAAATTATCCACACCTACACCCTTATCCATGACGACTTGCCGGCCATGGATGACGACGATTTACGCCGTGGGAAACCCACCAACCACGTAACTTTCGGCGAAGCCACCGCCATTTTGGCCGGAGACGGCCTGCTTACCGAAGCCTTTGCGATTATGACCCAGGCGGCCCAAGGGGGAATTGCGCCGGAGCGCGTTCTGCGGGCCATTGCCGAGGCCGCAAAAGCCACCGGCGCGGCAGGTACCGTGGGCGGCCAGATTCTGGACATGGAGTTCACCGGGCGGGGGAATGTGACCCTGGAAGCCCTGGCCGACATGCATGCCCGCAAAACCGGCCAGCTCTTTCGCATTGCCTGCCTGGGCGGAGCCATCCTGGCCGACGGCAACGACCAGGTCTGCGGCTTGCTGGCCGACTATGGCGCGGCCCTGGGGGCGGCTTTCCAGATTGCCGACGACATCCTGGATGAAACCGCAGACACGGCAACGCTGGGCAAATCTGTCGGCTCTGACGCCGCATCCGGAAAAACCACCTATCCTTCCCTGCTCGGCCTGGAGCGCAGCCGTGAGCTGGCCGCCCAAAAAGCAGAGGAAGCCGTGGCCTGCCTGGCGGATTACACTGGAGAAATTGCCGATTTTCTCCGAGAATTGGCGCGTTATTCCGTAGCGCGCAGCCATTGATTGCAGCCATGCCGCAGCGTACCCGACCAGACTCAACCGGCGCGCCGGACCAGCAGCGCATTTTAGACCGCATTGACGGCCCCGCCGATGTGGCCGCGCTTGCCTCCGAAGAGCTGGAGCAGCTCGCCTGTGAACTCCAGGACGAGATTATTGAGGTAATTTCCCATAACGGCGGGCACCTGGCCCCATCGCTGGGCGTTATTGAGCTTACCCTAGCCTTGCTGTGCGAGCTTGACCCGGCTGAAGACAAGATTGTCTGGGATGTGGGGCACCAGTGCTACCCGTATAAACTGCTCACCGGACGCCGCGACCGCTTCAAGACCATCCGCTGCCTGGGCGGGCTGAGCGGATTTCCCAAGCGGGAAGAAAGCCCCTACGATCACTTCGGCACCGGGCACTCCTCCACGTCCATTTCCGCCGCTCTGGGCATGGCCACGGCCAGACAGATTAACGGGCAAAAGCACCATGTTGCTGCAATTATCGGCGACGGGGCCATGACCGGCGGCCTGGCCCTGGAAAGCCTGAACCAGGCCGGGCATCTTGGTTATCCGCTAATTATTATTCTCAACGACAATGAGATGTCCATCTCCAAAAATGTGGGCGCGCTGTCTTTATTCATGAGCTCCAAGCTGTCATCCGGCTGGGCCAGACGCGTCAAGCGCGAGATGGAAGGCCTGCTGCGTTCCATTCCGGCCATTGGCGACGATGTTGTAAACCTGGCCAAACGCGGCGAAGACGGTTTAAAAAGCCTGTTTACCCCCGGCATGCTCTTTGAAGGCTTCGGTTTTGATTATGTGGGCCCGGTGGACGGGCACAACATCACCGAGCTGCGGGAAATGCTCCGCCTGGCCAAGGACGATGACAAGCCCGTGCTCCTGCATGTGCTGACCACCAAGGGCAAGGGCTATATACACGCGGAAAAAAACCCCTCGCGCTTTCATGGCGTGGGCTGCTTTGACCACAAAAACGGTCGGAGCAAAAAGTCTACGGATTTGCCGGACAGCCCCACTTTTACCGAGGCTTTCGGCGCGGCGCTGCTCAAACTTGGCGAAACCGACCCGCGCCTGGTGGCCATTACTGCGGCCATGCCCGAAGGCACCGGGGTTAAAGAATTCGGGCAACGCTTCCCGGAACGCTTTTTTGACGTGGGCATTTGTGAACCGCACAGCGTAACCTTTGCCGCCGGGCTGGCCACGCAGGGCATGCGCCCGGTGGTGGCGGTTT
>CAZNBK010000094.1:3057-8777 GCA_964571105.1 uncultured Desulfovibrionaceae bacterium | reverse complement strand
GCGCTGTTTCCGTTACGCCGAAGCCATCCTCAACCGCCATGGTGACGGCTTGCTGCCTCAATTCCTGTGAATAACGTCCTCGTGGTGTTTTCGTCATAGAACCTCCTCATATGGATATGAACTATGGCGTCCGTTTTTTCCAGCCTACCTCAGTTCGGCTGAAATGGCGTTGCGCTCGATATCTTCCATCAGGGTAAAGCGGGCCTGATACCGGACATCGGTAAATTCCAGGTTGTGCAGCCGCTCGCTGCCGGTAAGGCCATAGGAGGTTACCGCATCGATAACCAGATCCCGCCCCTGGCTCTCCACGTCCAAATCTTGTTTTTCCACGCCCGGCAGGTCCAGATAAAGGTAATAACCGTCGTCGCGCTCCACCACATCTGTGGTGGGCCGTATTACCGTCAGGCCCTTTTGCCGGGCTTTATCGGGCAGCTGATTCATGACTTGCCTCCGGTGTGCACAATGGGTATGCGCCGGACCATGCTTTTGGATGCTTTGGGGATAACCACCATGAGCACGCCGTTTTTCATGGTGGCCTGAATTTTATCGTGCTCCGGGGCAAACCCCAGATCAACCTGACGTTGGAAGCGCCCCACCGGGCGTTCTTGCAGGGAATAGCGGCCCTGCACCGGGGAGAGCTCGCCCCGGATGCTCAAGATGTTCTTGAGGATTTCCAGGTCCAGGTCTTCCAGCACCGCGCCGGGAATAAGCGCCCGGACAGTGATGTCATCCTGGTTTTCACTTACGTTTAACGGAGGAAACAGGGCCATATCCCGCGCCGAGAAGGCAGACAGAAGATCGGAGGTCAGCAGATGATCGGAGAGGCGGGGCGGTTCATAAAAGGCATTGAAATAAATAACCATGCAAATACCCTAAATCGGCAGTCTTCCTGGGCCGGTCCATGTACTGTCCGCGGCTTGTTCGGGCAGTCTCTTTTCCCCGCCGGAAAAACAACTGCCTGAAAAACCATCGGCCAGATTACGGCCCGTTATTGCTATTTGGCTGTGCCGCCTATGCCGCTATCCCAATCAGCGCGGGGCACTGCCTTGTCCTTGAGTAAAATGGGAATTCCATCCACAATGGGATAAACCACTGCGCACTTTGCGCATGAAAATCCTGCATCAGCGTCCAGCAGCGTCAAATCTCCCCGGCACTGCGGACAAGCGAGCACGGATATCAAATCTTTGGGCAGCATAATCTTATCCCCTGCCGCAGACCGAAGGCATCTCGGCATCGCCGCTGTATGGCGAAATACTGCGCAGGTGTTCAACCACCCTGGGCAGCTCCTTGAGCACCAGGTCCACGTCTTCTTCCGTATTATACCGGGACAGCGACAGACGCAAGGACCCGTGCATATGGGTAAAAGGCACATTCATGGCCCGCAGCACATGGGAAGGCTCCAGACTGCCCGAAGTGCAGGCTGAACCCGAACTGGCGCAAATGCCCTTGCTGTCCAGCAGCAGCAGAATGGACTCGCCCTCGATGTTTTTAAAGGCAATGTTGATGGTGTTGGGCAAACGATTGTCCAGGTCGCCGTTGACCCTGGCCAGGGTTATTTTCTCCAACAGCCCGGCCTGCAAGCGGTCGCGCAGGGCCCGCACCCGGACCTGTTCGTCCTTAATATGCCGGGAGGCCAATTCGCAAGCCTTGCCCAAGGCCACAATGGAAGCCACGTTTTCCGTGCCCGCCCGGCGGCCGCGCTCCTGGTGGCCGCCCATGATAAAGGGCCGGAACGGCGTGCCCCGGCGCACATACAGAGCACCCACCCCCTTGGGGGCATGCAGCTTGTGCCCGGACAGGGCCAGATAATTCACCGGCAGCTCGGAAAGCGAAAAAGGAATCTTGCCCACCGCCTGCACAGCATCGGTGAGCATCTGCACTTTGCGCTCGGCGGCCATAGCCGCGATTTCAGCAATGGGGTAGATATTGCCGGTTTCGTTGTTGGCGAACATTATCGCGACAAGGGCCGTGTCCGGTCGGAAAGCAGCCCGAACTTCGTCCAGGTCAAGACGCCCCTTGTCGTCCACCCCCAGCCAGGTAACCTGGTAGCCGTTGTTTTCCAAAAACTGGCAGGTCGCCAGCACTGCCGGGTGTTCCACTTTTGTGGTGATGATGTGGCGCTTGTCAGGTTGAGCCAACAGCGCTGAATTAATGGCCGCATTGTCGCTCTCGGTGCCGCAGGAAGTAAAAATGATCTCTTCGGGCGAAGCGCCGAGCAACGCCGCCACTTGTTCGCGTGCCTGGGCCAGGCCCTTTTCCGCCTGTCCGGCAAAGCGATACATGCTGGACGGGTTGCCGTAATAATCGGACAAATACGGCAGCATGGCCTCCAGCACTTCCGAAGCCACGGCTGTGGTGGCGTTGTTATCAAGATAGGTAATTCTCATTCTGCAACCTCTTTAACCACAAGGTCCGGCTCCACATGCTCGTGCAGGGCCTTTTCCACCACTTCCTTGAGCGTAAACCCGCTGGAGGGGCAGTTAAAACACAGGCCCTTGAAGGCCACATACACCACTTTGCCGTCCATATCCACAAGCTCAATATCCCCGCCGTCCTGGCGCAGACGCGGTCTGACCACATCGTCCAGGGTCTGCATGATCAACTGCATGCGCTGCACATTGGTCATTCGCTTTTTCGGTTTGATTTCCGTAAGGCAGGCGTCCGAGCTGCGGCCCAGAGTCTGGTCCAGAATTTTCCGGATCTCGCCGTGGCACAATTGGCAAGCGCCCCCGGCTTTGGTGTAATTGGTCACCTCTTCCAGGCTGGTCAGGTTGTTTTCTTTAATGGCCCGGATAATAGTTTCATCGGTCACCCCAAAGCACTTGCAGATTATCTGCCCTTCATGGTGCAGAGGTTTACCCGCTTCGCCGCGCCATTGGGCAATGGCCGCTTCCAGGGCTTCCTGCCCCATGATGGAGCAATGCATCTTTTCCTTGGGCAAGCCGCCCAGGGTGTCGGCAATTTCCTGGTTGGTAATTGTCAGCGCCTCGTCAACGGTCTTGCCGATAACCAGTTCGGTAAGCACGGAGCTGGAGGCAATGGCGCTGGCGCAGCCGAAGGTCTGAAACTTGGCGTCAACAATCCGGTCCTGCGCCGGGGTCGCGCCCTTGTCGATCTTTAAATATAATTTCAGAGCATCGCCGCAGGCAAGGCTCCCCACTTCGCCCACGGCATCGGCGTCGGCAATGGCCCCCACGTTGCGCGGGTTAAGAAAATGATCATGCACTTTATCAGTATAGTTCCACATGTATATATCCTCACCAGGGCGACCGCCCGGTCATGGCTGTCAGTTCATAAAAATTGCGTTAAGCCAGTATTTATACATATAACAACTGAAAGCCCGCTCGCCAAGAGGGCCGGGACCGTCTGGCATATTAAACGCTACATTTGGGGCAAGAACAGCGTGCCGATGTGCGTGGCAATGTCTTCCAGGGTAAAATGCTGGTCGCGAATGCCCGGCGGATTGTCGCGCAAAAGCAACGCATCGCCCTTGCGCCAGATGATGTAAGGCACATAATCGCCGTCGGTGTTCAATTCTTCAAACACAGCCGCGTGATCGCCGTAAATGAGCAACAGGGTTCCATCCGGCACGCGCCGGTAAAACTCGGCCAGGCAACGGTCCACATAGTTTATGCTGTTGGCGAAATTTTCAAACTTGCTCTGCGCTGCGGGAAAATAAAGCTGCTCCGATTGGGGCAGATACTCCCAGGGCGTGTGGTTGGTCAGGGTGATTACAAAAACAAGATCTTTGCCGGGCCGGGCCGCCAGGTCCGCAGCCAGATTGAGCACCGGCCCGTCCAGGTAGCCGTAAGTGGAAAAAAACTTGTGCGTGCCCGGCCTGCCCGGTTCATCCAAACCGCCGCGAGCGTCCAAATCTTCCTTGAATAAAACCTCGTCAAAACCCATGCGCGCATAGGCGGGTTTACGATTGAAAAAATGGCCGTCAAAACCGTGCAGAGCTGTGGTCCGGTAGCCGTGCGCAGCGGCCAGGCGCGGCAGGCTGCCCGGCTTGTCAAACGGATAGGAGGTCAGCTTATACGGAATTATTTTGCGGTTGACCGCCTCCTGCATCAGCACTGCGCAATCGGCGCTGGCCGAGCCGAGCTTTGAACGCGAGGTAATGCGGTGATAGCCGGAAGCCGCGACCAGCGTGTTCAAAAACGGCGTCAACGGTCGCCCGGCCTCGTCGCTCCAGTTGAGCGCCCCGTAGTCCAAACTCTCCACCTGAAGAATGATAATATTCTCAGCCGGGACCAGCGGGGGAAGCTGCGCGGCCAGGCGGCGGGACGGCGGGTGCGGATCAAAAAAGTCGCTTTCTTCGGAAAAGCCCAGTTCTGCCCCCCAGCTTAACAGATAGCCGTAAGTGGCGATGTTTCTGGATGAAGAAAATCCCTTTAACTCCTCAAATATGTTGACCACGAACAAATTTCCGGCAAGCAACACTACGGCGATGCCGCCCAGGCAAACCCCGGCCAGGCGCGCCGCCATCACGCCTCTGGCCGGGCGGGCGGCCAGATACAGAAAACCGCATTTGCCGAAAAACAAACCCGCCGTGACCATGGCCGCCCATAACGGCACCGTGGAAAACAAATCCCCGCCCATGGCCGTGCCTTCCTTCCACTGCGTCAGCAACGGGGTCAGCAACAGCTCAGAACGGAAATAATTCCAATAGGCATAAACCGTAACAATCAGCAGGCCGTGCCCGGCCATGAGCAGCGCAATCGCCATTTTGGGCAGCAGCCGCACCAGCAGCGTCACCCCCCCCAAATCCAGCAGGGCCCGGCACAAGAGCATGGCCCAGTCAGGCCGCAAATCCGGACGTTTGGTAATTTGCTGCCAGTAAAAGGCTTCTGCCGCCCAAACCAGAATCAGCAGGACCAGGCAGACGCGCTGTACGGAGGGCTTACGCACTTACTTCGAGGTCTCCGGGACGGAAACCGTGGCCTGCGGCGGGTTAAACCAGGCCGCAGCCTTTTCCGAAGTATAAAAATACCACCAGAAAGCCAGGGGCACTGCAAGGGCAACCGTCAAAAAAGGCATCCGGTGAACGTTGTACCCGTATGTATATCCATCCAGATTGGAGGACACCACTTCGTAAAGGTTGACCAGATACAGCAGCAGCTCTCCGCCCAGCCAGATGCCCAGGCAGGCCAAGATTGCCTTGTGCCTGAACCGGCTCACAGCCCACAGGGCGATGCCCGGAATAATAATTCCGCCGACTCCCGTGAGTATGAAGTTCAGCACCGCTGTCGGGCTGAACTGCACTTCAGTGGTAATGCCGAAAATGGCCAACATTACCACACCCGGCAGGCCGTGATAAATTATGCACAGCCAACAGGTAAGCTGGAACAGGCCGATCTCGCCGAGCACCGCCCGCGCATAGCCCTCATAAGGACGATGCGGCCCAAACGTCGCTCTGACTTTGGGCGAGACCGCGAAATACCGCCGCCAGGCCTCGCTGAGAACAATGGTGGCCAGCAAGTTCTGGACAGTCGGCATTATCTCATTAATACCTTCCAGCAAATAATATGAATCAAATTCGCGGAAAAGTAGAAAAAGCATGCCAACCAGCCCCAGGCTGCCCAAAACCATACTGATTACCATTAATACCCGGCAACGGCCCGGAGCTTCCGGGCTGCGGTCCTGAATGGAAAGCGCCACCCAGGCATACCAGCCGCCAAGTACGCAGCAGACAAACAAAAAAAACACCAGCAGCGGCA
>CAZNBK010000094.1:0-3047 GCA_964571105.1 uncultured Desulfovibrionaceae bacterium | reverse complement strand
ACGTCGAAATAATAAAGAATGCTGTCATCAACAACCAGGAAGTATAAAATGCCCAGGCCGCTAAAAACGGCCAGACCCACGCCGATCCACAGATTGATCAGAAAAAACAGGGTCAGCCCCGGCAATTTGCCCGGCCCGAAGTTTTTAGTCGATGCGCCTTGCTTAGTCATTACCAATTCTCCCCGCCGGAAATCCGGCTTTTAAATATGCACGTGCCCGCCCTTGTAGCAAACAAGGCCTTGGTTGCCAATTACAGTCGGGCAGTATAAAGCATAAAAAAATCCAGGTTTTCAGGAGTCGCGCATGTTTGCCGTAAAAAGAGTTTTTCTGCTTTCCTGTTTGTTTATCCTGCTCAACACGCCGGTTGTTTCCGCCGCGCCCGGCGACGAGCAGCTCAAAGAAAGCTTGCGCCGTATTTTAAAGGAAAACCCTGAAATACTCATTGACGTACTGGCCGAACACAACGAACAGCTGCTTGATTTGGTGCAAAAAGCCGCTGAAACCCGCCGCCGCGAAGCCATGACCGCCAATTGGGATACCGACGCCGCCCAGCCCAAGGATCTCAACTTCACAGGCCGCCCCGTGTTCGGTCGCGTTGATGCGCCGGTAACCATCGTGGCCTATTCGGATTTTCTGTGCCCCTTCTGCGAAAAAGCGCATCTGGTAGTTAACGACGTCCTCAAAGAATACGCCCAGGACGTACGCTTTGTGTTTAAAAACTACCCCCTGGCCAAGCTGCACCCCAATGCGGAAATTTCCGCCAAATACTACATCGCCGCCGGATTGCAGGACAGCGACAAAGCCATGGCCATGCACGACACCTTGTTTGCCAATCAGGGACGCCTGGCCCGCGACGGCGAAGAATATCTCAAAACCGTGGGCGGCGCGGTGGGCCTTGATGTGGAGCAGCTAAGCACTGACGCGCACGGCGGAAAAGTGGCAGCCATGCTGGCCGAAGACCAGGGCGAAGCCAGGCGCATGGGCATCAAGGGCGCGCCCTTCTTTGTGGTTAACGACCTGGTTCTACCCGGTTCTCCGGAATATGAGGTCTTGGTCCAGGCCATCCAAAAAGCTTTGAGCTTGAAGTAAACCGACTTGGGGAGGGAACCATAAGGAACTGCGTCCCTTAAGGTTCCCTCCCCAAACCCCTCCCTCCTTAACCCCAATATTTTTGTTGAGAGCTTTACGGCCACAGGATGTGGCCAGCCCCGCAGGGAGAGAGAGCTGAAAACCACGTTTTTCAGCTCGCGACCCTCGAATCCGGCGCAGGACGCGCCGGGGAGAGGTATGCGATAAAGTCACCCTCCCCAAACCCCTCCCTCCTTAACCCCAATATTTTTGTTGAGAGCTTTACGGCCACAGGATGTGGCCAGCCCCGCAGGGGGAGAGAGCTGAAAACCACGCTTTTCAGCTCGCGTACATCTCACCTTAAATCCAATCGTAAGTTACTAAGAACCGGAAGAATCGTTTTTTGTGGCGACAGGCCGTTCACCATTTGCGGCAGTGGCGTCGGGTGGAATTTCGCCCTTGGCAGCCTGCTCTTGCTGGGTTTTATGCCTCTGGGCAAACTTGACCGCGCGGTGCACGGTAAGCCGGGAGCGAATGAACCAAATCAGGAAGCCGATGACCACAAGAGCAACAAGGACATAAAAAATGCCATGCCCCACCCGGTGCATAATGGCCAGGAAGGTACGCCCGATATAATACCCCCCATAGGCGAACACAAAAGCCCAGACCGTGGCCCCGATAAAATTGAGAAAAAAGAATTTTTTATGGCTGATGCCGCTAACGCCCAGCATGATCGGCGTCACGTTGCGCACGCCGTAAATGAACCGGAAGCTCAAGATCAGCAGGGTGTCGTATTTTTTGAACAGCCCGGCCGCCTTATCAATTTTGCGCCCGATACTGGGAAAAAGACTTAAAAGCTTTTCGCCCTTGTACTTACCCAGCATGAACATAAGCTGGTCGCTGAGCATGGCCCCGATAAAGGCGCACAGGGCAATCAGCCAGACCTTGAGCCCGATGGACGGGGCCATCAGCCCGGCAATAATTACAATGGTTTCGCCTTCCAGAAAGGTCCAGACCAGGATCACATAGTAGCCGTATTTGGCCAGCAGCTCCTCGGCATTCATTCCCGACTGAAAAAAGGAATAGACACCGTAACCTGCGGCGGCAAGAATAATGACCGCGACAATCCAGTACCTGAGCAACAGGTTTCTGAGCGTAACCCACTTCATGACATTCTATAAATTACTTGTGCTAAAAAAGCAAAAGCCCGTCTGACACAAAATCAGGACGGGCTTTGTTGGTTAAAGTGGTGGGTCGTACAAGATTCGAACTTGTGGCCCGCGGCTTAAAAGGCAGCTGCTCTACCGACTGAGCTAACGACCCACTCCGGGATGACTTTTTGCGTTAATTCGCTGTTTCTGTCAAGCGTTTTGACTGATTAATTTTATGGATACACCCCGGGTAAGCCCCCAGCCTAGGGGGCTATTGACGGTAGGGGCTTGCGGGAGAGAACCTTGGAGGACCGTAAAGTCTTATGATTCCTCCCGCAAAAAAATTACAGCCACTTCTTGGTTTTGCCCATTTCCACCTTGGTCAGACCGTTCATATACGGCTGCAAGACCTTGGGAATCCGGACGGAACCGTCCTCATCCTGATAATTTTCCACCACGGCCACCAGGGTACGCCCCACGGCCAGGCCGGAACCGTTCAGGGTATGGGCCAGCTCGGTTTTACCGCCGCCTTTGGGCCTGAAGCGGATATCTGCGCGCCGGGCCTGAAAATCGGTACAGTTGGAACAGGAGGAGATTTCACGATAGCGGTTTTGCCCGGGCAGCCAGACTTCCACGTCATAGGTTTTGGCAGCGGAAAAGCCCATGTCACCGGTGCACAGCACCACGGTACGGTAGGGAATTTCCAGCAGCTCCAGCATCTTCTGGGCATGGCCGCGCATAATTTCCAGTTGGTTGAATGAATCGTCGGGATGGGCAAACCGGACCATCTCCACTTTGTGGAACTGGTGCTGGCGAATCAGGCCCTTG
>CAZNBK010000093.1:0-8855 GCA_964571105.1 uncultured Desulfovibrionaceae bacterium | reverse complement strand
CAAGGCTTCCAGCTCCTGCCGGGGCAAGGCTTCCACAGGATCATAATACTTGCTCATAGCTTATCCTCAATCAGTTGCCAGGTAGTCGCAAGTGCTTGCGCGCCGCAAAGCTACTATCTTCGCGCACAAAAAGCAATAGAGGTGTTTTGCGGCACTTCCGGGCAAAGGTGCAGGGAGGGCAAAGCTTAAAACTGTTTGCCGCCGGATGCACCGTCATCTGTCGCGTCTGTCGCGTCTGCGTTTTCGGTATTGCTGCGGCAATCTTGCTTGAGCTCTGCAATGGCCAGGCTCAGCCCGTGCAGTTCATCGGGCGGCGGGAGCAGAAGCGGCTCGGCCTGCGGGTTGGTGTACAGGGCCGTTGTCCGCTGCCGGAGCAGAGTGAGCTTGTCCAGATGCTTTTTAATGAGCATCGCGGCCCACAGCCAGATAAGCAGTATGCCCATTGCCGTGCAAGCTATGGGCAGCACGAACAGGGAGGGGTTGGTTTTAAACGGCGAGTGCACCGGATGGGCGATCAGCAATGTCCAGCTGTTGACCATGTCCGGGAAGCGGATCGTTGTGTAAATTTCGTAGTAGCGCCCGTCCGGCTTATCAATTACCCGCGAATAGTTTAACCCCTCGTGGATGGCCTGCATCAGCGCGGGGTCAGCCAGGCTTGTGTCGTACTTGAAAACATCCATGCCCACGATGTTCGGGTTTTCATGGACCACGGCAATGCCGGTGCTGGTAATCAGCCGGGCATAGCCTTCACTGACGGGCTTAATGAAGCTCATGGCCCGGGTCACCCCGTCCAGGGAAAAATCTACTCCGGCCACGCCTTTGAATGTATCGTTGACCATTACCGGGGCGCTGATGCTGATGAGATTTATCAGCTGGTTGTTGACGATATATGAATTGGGAGAATCAATATATGTCTGCTTGGTTTGCATGGGCACCTGGTAGTAGCGGCCCAGCAGCGGGGCTTCCATGTCTGTGCAGGTTTCCAGGTGCAGCCCTCCGGCTCTGGTCCAGTAGGGCAGGAAACGTCCCGCTTCATCGCTGAAGGGAAGATTTCGGAACAGGGCGTCAGGCTCGGCAAAGGCATTGGGCTCAAGCGCTATCCAGGTGGCCAAAAAGGCCGGGTATTCGGTTATGGTAGTCTTGAGCAACTGGCTCAGAAAATCACGCGGCGAGGGATGACTGGTTTCTTGCAACGTGCTGCTGGCGGTTACGGCCAGGATGCGGGCAATTCCCAAAGCCTGATCCATGTTGGCCTTGATGCGGTCGCTTAAGCGGGAGGCATTTTCTTCGGCAATGCGATAGGAAGAATTCATCTGCTCCTGGCTGATGCGCTTATATAACGATATCCCGACCAGGGAGGGCGTAAGAAGAAGTAATATGAGCGCCCCCAGCGTGAGCTTGCGAAAAATTGGCGGCAGACGGCGCAATGGAGCTGAAATATTTTGCACGGGAGGGATTTTTTGGTCTGATTTGTTTAAGGGCATGGTTGTATATGAAAGTTGTTCTGTCCGGATCACACCTTACGGGCACGTTGCTGCAATTGCCTCAATATAAAGTATAGGCTCAGATCAGCGATTTATGCAATAGCGCGACGGAGATATTTTTGGGTAGGACAGCAAGGCGGCGAAGGGATTATGAGGGTAGTTCCGGGCAGAAAACCGGAAAATAAAAAATACTTATTTTTAGCTTGCCAAACAGAAGCAAAAAGGGTTAGATGCCCTTCCACGCCGAAGTGGTGGAACTGGTAGACACGCTATCTTGAGGGGGTAGTGGGCTACGCCCGTGAGGGTTCGAGTCCCTCCTTCGGCACCATGTAAATTCGGGCCGCAGCTAATTAGCTGCGGCCCTTATTTTTTGCGCATTTTACGCTGCGACCGGGTTTGCGAAAAAGGTCATTGGCGTCACTGTTCCACTTTGCCGCTCCACCTGATGCCGCTCCGGCAGGGAGAGAGTCGGCAACCGCGACCATCCAAAGCCACGGCTTGTGGTAAACATCTTGAACCATCTTGACATTTCATGACAAAGCCGCCATCTTCAAGATGGAGGAACGCTTATGGCACACACACAGGTTGAAAAACAGTCCAAAATCAAGTTTGCCACCCAGGCGGACCCGGCTGTGCTGGAAAGTCTGCGGGGCATCGCGGCCGAAGAGGGGCGACAGATTCAAGCCCTGGTAGATGAAGCCCTGCGCGATTATATTGAGAAGAAAACCGGCCGGGCGCCACGGCGGCATGTGCTGGATGCTCTCAAGAACAGTATGGCGCGTTACGGCAGCCTGTATGAAGAGTTGGCCAAATGAGGGATTACCCGACCTTGTTGGAGGTTCTGGCCATACATGAGGCGCTCCTGGAAGCCTACGGCGGCGCTCGGGGCGTGCGCGACCCCGGCGCCATTGAAGCGGCGTTGTTCCGACCGCAAAGCGGTTACTACCATGACATTGTCGCCGAGGCCGCCGCGCTTCTGGAAAGCCTGCTCATCAACTATCCTTTTGTTGACGGTAACAAGCGGACCGCCTTTGCAGTCTGCCATGTTTTTCTGGAAATCAACGGTTTCACCCTGGAGGCGGACCCGGTCTGGCTACAGGCCAGGATTCTGCATTGGCTTGAACTTAAGGAAGCGCGATTTGAAACCATCGAGCGCGATTTGCGCCTTTGTATGAAAGAACCATAACAAACTCAGATCACAACAGCTTACCAAGCCCCCTTGCACCTTTGAAGCAAGAGGGGCTTTTTTGCGCGTTGGCCGGCGAACCAAATCGGCTGTGAAACTAGATATAAATCGGCATGAAGATGCCCGAGGCGTGTCTATATCGGAAGAGATAATGAAAATATTGCAAAGGAGTTGCCAAGAGCAACGGTTGTCTGTAAAGGAAAAAAGAGCGGCAGCTTCTTGCAGGCGTCTTGGACGCCTGAACAGAGAAAAGGAAGCTGTTGTGGGGAATTAATATTTCTATCTGTTATGGATCTCTATTTTCTGAACTAGTCCTGTATGGAGCAGATTTATGCGTACTATAAAATTATATTCTTTACCTGTTTTTTTTATATTGCTGAGTTTTTTTGCTTTCCATTCTCAAGTCCGGGCAGAGGGTCTATCAGTCGGTTTTTCGGTGGCTGCTGGTCATAAAAGCTCTCAGGCATACGATTTGTATGCACAGTACACGTTTTCCCCCTGGTATTCAGGCGAAGTTATAGAATTGTCTCCGTTTGTAACCGCAGGAGCGTCTTTGTGGGACCGCGCCGACAAGTCGATCTGGGGCGGCAACCTGAACGTCGGACTCAGGTTGAGTTTAAGTTGTTGGGAAACTTGGCGACCGTTTCTGGCCGGTTCTGTGGGCGTTGCCTACCTGTCCTCCCACGATTTTGCCGAACTTGAATTGGGCACAAACGGACAATTCCGCGAGCGTGGCAGCTTGGGGGTGGAATTCGGTGAGGCTTTTCAGCATAAAATATCATTTGATATAACACATTATTCCAATGCTGATTTGAATAGACGAAATGACGGCTATACCGCTTTCGGCGGTTCATATGCATATACATTTTAAAGCATAGCTGTCCTGGTAGTCTGGCCGGGCAAGAATAATTTCAATTTTATTTATCCACGCTAAAAGGCTGCTCAACGGCAAGTTGAGTAGCCTTTTTTACCAGTGCCGGAAAGGCAAATGTCCCGCCGGAGCGGTGCGAACTGCGCAGGAAGAAATCGCAAAAGCGCGAAAAATGCTGGTTTTTGCTCAGACTCTGGAGGTTTCAAGCCCGGAATGCGCCAGGCCGATGAGGAGTTTGTCAACGGAAGTTTCCTCAAAGAACAGGCGCAGCAGGGTGCTGCGGGCGGTATCGGCGAAGGTGGGGCGGATTCGCAGCAGTTCGTCAAGTTCCTGGCGGCCTTGTTCTTTACGGCCAAGCATGCCCAGGGCCGCAGAGCGCGCCAGATGGCCCCAGATGAAGTTATCTATGATCACATGCTTGGCTTCGCTTAAGGCGACTTCATAATTGCCTTGCATATAATGGACGATGAACAGGGCCAGGCGATACCAGCTGGGGATATGCGGGTTCAGGCGCAGGGCGGCGTGCAGCATCTGCATGCCTTCCTCATGCTGCCCGCTCATGATCATCTTCACGCTGGCCGTGGCCATGATGTTGGTGTTGGACGGGTTGATGGCCAGGGATTTATGGACATAGGCCAGAAAATTTGTTTTCTCGCGGCGTAGAAAGCAATTGTAAGCCATGGCCCAGTTGGCGTACTGGCTGCCGCTGTCCAGCTCAAGAGCATCTTCCGCCAACTGCATGGACATTTCCAGGGCGTTGCCTTCAATGTCCAACCCCCACTGGAAATGCGAGGCATAGACATCAGAAAGCATGCCTTTGAGCGAGGCGGACATGGGCTCGAGATCCACTGCGATATGCAGGGTTTTTTTCGTCTTGAGAAAATGTTGCGCGGTGAGCGAGATAATCCAGTAATGATAAAAAAGCATGGCTTCGTAAACTTCAAGCCCGGCAGCGCTCTCTTCGATTTCATTTTTCAATTGCAGGCGATGGATAAAATTGAAACTGTCGGCAATGCGGGCCACTACCTGCTCGGTGATCTCGTCTTGCACGCTGAATTGCGAGGCCGCTTCCAGGCGGCTCTCAAATTTGTCCGACCAGACGTGGAAACGGCTGAGCGCATCTGCCAGGACCACGCGCAGGCGCAAATTGTTATCGCTTAGCTGGGCGCTGCCGGTAATGATGAACCTGGCCCCGGTTTTTTCCGCCAGCTCCCATTGATCAAGCTGGTTCATTTCGCGCGGATGCGGGGTAAACACCACAAATTCGTCGTAGCGGTTAAGGGCGATGGCCATTTCTTCTGCCAGCCCCTGCGCAAAGGAACGCAGGCTGCGGTTATCGGTAAGGTCGGAAAAAGGCAGGACCATAATGGTCGGCTTGCGTTGGAGGGCCTTGGGCGGCTTAATGCCTGCGACCGGGGGGGCCGTGGGCTGCTCATCCAATTGTCCGGCGTCGGGGGGATTGGCGACCGGCAGCGGCAGGTCCGGGGAAAAGTAACGAAAAGACGGCACATAACTGCCCTTGGGAATTTCAATGTAAACCCTGTCTTCGCGGCTGGACTTAAGGTAATAGCGTTCAAGTTTGTTGCGCAGCCGCCCGGCAGTAACCCGGACAATGGTGTTGTAGCCGGGGTCGAACTTTTTCCCCAGCCGGAACACCTCCAGACCGATATTATAGGCTTTGATCTGGGCCCCCCGCCCGGCCAGGGTCTCGTCCACCACATAATTGAGGAAGTCTTTCAGTTTTTGCGAAGAACTGAACTCTTTACTGCCCAATATCCGCTCCAATTGGGAGTTGACCTCATGGGCCTCCGGCATTGTCATGGTTGGGCTGGGTTGCAAGATCGTGGACTCCTGAGCTGAAAGAAAATTGATAAGTTTGCTTAGCACTTCTCGCGGAGTATGGCAAGATTTATCCTGTCTTTATTGGCTTAACGGGCAAAATGTAACGGTGACACACGGTAAACTGCTTTATGGCTCGTGCAATTATGCTAAACATAACATATTCGGAAAGACGCTTGCGTGTCGTTTTCGGGAGGCAGATGTTTTGGGGTATCCCTATGTACGCGGACCTTTTGCGCCTCATCGGACCAACCGGCCATGTGGCTTGCCGCGCAAATCATTTTGAGGAGAATGGCTCATGAAAAAATTGTTGACAATCGTGTCCGTTTTGGCGCTAAGCATCATGTTCGGCACTTCCGCCATGGCTGAAAAAACCTATGACCTGAAGCTCCAGACCTATTATTCGGCCAACAACATTGCTCACCTGCAAAACTTCGCCAAGGAAGTTAACGAGAACAGCAACGGCCGCATCAGCATCACCGTGTTTTCCGGCGGCGAACTCGTCTCCACCCCCAACATTCTTAAGTCCATTAAATCCGGTATGATTGACATGGGCGTTACCTGCGGCTACCAGTTCACCGAACTGGCCCTCGGCGACATTGAATCCGGCCTGCCCATGGCTTGGTTGAGCGCTGAAGAAGCCCAGTGGATTTTCGACGAAGGCGGCCTCAAGGACATCATGGCTGCGGAATATGCCCAGCATGGCGTCAAATATCTCAATATCCTCTGGAACGCCAAGTATTGCATTCTCAGCAAGACCCCCATCAACAGCCTGGAAGACCTTAAAGGCATGAAAGTTCGCGGCATGGGCGGCAACGCCAAGATGATGCTGGAACTGGGCATCAGCCCCGTGGCCCTGCCTCCGGAAGACATGTATCTGGCCCTGTCCACCGGCATGATCGACGCGGTGCTTTATGGCGCTCCCTTTGAGTATCAGATGAACAAGCTCTATGAAGTGGCTCCCTACATCCTCATGACCCCGGTGCTCGACCCCATCACCGACGCTGTGTATATCAGCCAGAAGGTATGGGACGACATGGACCCCGAACTGCAGGTTGTGTTGCAGGAAGCCTCCGACCGTCTGCGTTGGGACTACTACAACTACGGTGTAGCCAAGGACGTGGAAGTGCTGGAAACCATCTTCAAAGACAAGATCTCCTATCTGCCTGAAGAAGATGTCGCCACCATGACCAAGGCTGCCGTGGCTGTTTGGGACTCCGAAATCGAGCGTGGCGAACTTAACGCCAAGGCCATCGAAGTCATCAAGGAAAACGCCAGGAAGAACGGTCGTATCGAATAGTCTTTTTACCTAAACCCACCACGCGCAGCCCGGGGCGCGGAGATTCTCCGCGACCCTTCCCCCGGGCTGGCGCGACACACTCAAGGCAGGGCCGTTTCTTCGGAAGCGGCTCTGTTTTTTGTTACTGCTGCAATAAAAAAACGGGTTAAGTCATTTCTCGCCGGAGAAGGCCAGCGATTTGATGACCAGCGGCACAAAGCCGCCCTGTTGCAAGGGAGCGCCCAAGTCGAGATAATCACCCTCGGTCAGGCGGACTTCATCGACCACGATCAGACGCCCCTGGGGCAGCAGGGGGCGTAATTCCATGCCCAGGGCTTTGCCGATGTCTTCCTGCAAGGCAATGATAACCGGGGCGGTATTCTCCGGATGGCTGCGCCGGAAAGCGGCAATGCCCCTGGCCAGGTATTTGACCATGGCATAAGTGGGGGGCATGGGCCCAAAGGCCAGGGTGTAAGCATCTTCCTGTAAATTAAGGTCGTAAAGGCCGAGGCGCTCGCGCAGGTATGCCGCCAGATCGTCCGGAAGTTCGCCCTGCGTAAACGGGACCAAGACTACCGGCACATTGCGCAGGGGAAAGGCTTCCTGCTCGGCCCAGACCGTGGACCCTGACAAGGATAAGGACCAGGAGCCTGCCCCGATAACCGTGGCCTGCACCGTGGTTTTGGGCGGGGTTAGCGGCAGCGCGGCCATGCCCGGATGCCGGAGCAGGGCTTCGGCCAATAACGGCCCCAGGTCGTTAAACACAAAGGGATCGGCCTGCGGTTCGCGGCAGCAGGCGCCGACGCCGCCGGAGATGGTTACGGCGTCAAAGGAAATCCCCTGGCTCAGGGGGGCTGTTTGCAGCAGATGCCGGGCCAGAGGGTCGGGCAGCCCTACAGCCGTGTCGTAAATAAGGTCGGCCATGCGCCGGGCCAGACGTTTCAGTTCTGCAATGCCCAGGTTGTGGGCAGCCTTTCCGCAGAGATCTTCGCCAAAGACATCTTTAATAACCGGCAGGGCCGGGGGATGAATGCGCCGCACCCGTCCGGAGGCGTCGGTTTCGATCAGGCGTCCGCCCACATTCAGGCAGGCCGTTTCCATGACATTGCCGTTGCGGAATACGGCATAGTTTGAAGTGCCGCCGCCGATGTCAATGTTGAGCACGGTCCGCCCGGCAATCTGCGACATGGCGGCAGCGCCTGAGCCGCGTCCGGCAATGATCGATTCCAGGTGCGGCCCGGCAGTGGCGACCACAAAATCGCCGAGACTGTCGGACAAATTCATGACCGTGGCTCTGGCATTGGGCGTTTTCAGGCTTTCGCCGGTAATGATAACCGCTCCGGTGTTCACGGACCGCTTATCCATACCGGCTTGTGCGTACCAGGCATTAATCAGTTGTCCCAAGGCCTGGGTGTCGATGCGGTCGTGCACGGCAGTGTCGGCCTTTGGGTCTGGCGCCGGAATTTTTGGCGTGAAGACCACCGGGCTTTGATAGATAACTTCCCGGTCAGTGATGGCATAGCGCGGGGCCTGGGTTGCCCCGGCGGTATTGCGCAGGGTCAGGGCGGAAAAAACCATCTGCGTTGTGGTGGTGCCGATATCAATGCCCACGCTGAGAATGGTTTTTTCGTCCATGGCTGCTCCGTTGCGAGGTACCCAGAACCCTCAGGAAGATAATCGGAAAACTATTGGAGTTAAGGGAGGGTAGGGTTGGGAGGGAAAATCTCAAGGGCATGACGCCTTGCGGTTTCCCCGCCCAAGTCGCTACACAATTCTGAAATTGTCCACCAGTACGCAGCGGCGCAGGCGCACAAAGGAGCGGGCATTGGTCACGCCTTCTCCAGTGGGGGTGGAGATGGTCATGGAGGTCCAACCTTCGCCACCGGCGCCGAGTCCGGCAATGAACGGCCCATTTTTTACAAACAAACTGGTGTTAATGCGCTTGGCCATGGCGTCCATATTGTTGATATTGGTTGAATGCATGCCCGCAGTGTGGCAGAGGCCGCGCTCCAGCAGGCAGGCCCAGTCGATGGCTTCACTGACGTTAGCCGCGCGCAGCACCGGCAAGATCGGCATCATTTGCTCCACCCTGGCAAAAACATGATCAATGTCCCGCCCGGCGTCGAAAATGAGCAGGCGGCAGGCGGACGGCACGCTGATACCGGCGGCTTCAGCGATGACAGAGGCATCGCGGCC
>CAZNBK010000092.1:5394-8917 GCA_964571105.1 uncultured Desulfovibrionaceae bacterium | reverse complement strand
ATCAGTTTCCTCGGCACACTGGTCCTGATTGCCATTTCTTTTTATGCTCAGCCGCTATTCGCCCTGGCCGGGCACGAGCCGCAACTCCAGGTGCTGGAAGTGCAATACTTCCGGATTCTCTGCCTGGGCGGTGGCTTTAGCCTGTTTACGGCCAGCATGAGCTGCTTTTTTTCCGGGCGCGGTAAAACCCGTCCGATCATGATTGCCAACATCGCCGCCGCAATGGTCAACGTGCCCATGGATTACATTTTGATTTTCGGCAAGTTCGGTTTTCCGGAAATGGGTATCGAGGGCGCGGCCATTGCCACGGTAATGGGTTGGGTTGTAGGTTGCACCATAATCACGTTTATGGTCTTTCGTCCCGAACACGATACGGTGTATAAAGTCTGGCAATCCCGCGGCATCGACCTGCCCATGCTTGCGCGCATATTGCGCTACGGCATTGCCGGGGGCATTGAATATTTCCTGGAATTCGTGGGCTACACCCTGTTTATTTTTCTGGTGGGCGGCCTGGGGGCCGGTCCCCTGGCCGTGAGCAATATTATCAGCTCCATCAGCTCTCTGGGCTTTTTGCCCTGCCTGGGGCTGCATGTGGCCACCAGCACCCTGGTGGGGCAAGCCATGGGGCGCACGGACACGCTTTCGGCTCAAAAAGTCACAAACAACGCCCTGCACCTGGCCCTGCTGTATATGGGCGCTGTGGCGGTCACCTTTGTCATTATCCCGGACGTATACATGGACCTGTTCAAGCCCGGAGATATGCCCATGGCGGAGTTTGAGGGCATCAAGGACCAAGGGCGCGTCATTCTGTATTTCCTGGCCGTTTATTATATCGCGGACGCCTTTACCCTGATTTATTTCGGCTGTTTGAAGGGATCGGGGGATATCTGGTTCGTGATGTTCAGCGTGTTTTTCGGCGCATCCTGCCTGGTGGCCGGATCCATCGCCTCGCTGCACTTTTTCCCGGCCAACCTGGTTGCCCTGTGGGGGGTGTTTTCGCTGTATATTATCCTTCTGGCCGTAATCGGCGGCATCCGCTACAAAAGCGGGCGCTGGAAAAAGAAGCGCATCCTGGACGGCATGGCCGCCGACTAAAGCTTTTTATCATTGAGCTATTTTCCGCCCTGCCCTGCGGGGCGGGTGCTTCGCCTTTGGCTCAACGTTTAAAAACTACAATAAAATGAAGACGGAAAACGCCCCCAAAGGCCTTTCCGTCTTCACTGTTTTTTGGGGGGGTACCTCGTGGAATTGCCCGACCAAGTTTTTAATGATAGCCAGAAAATTGTCGCGATGGACATCAAGAAGAAGATTCACCGACAAATTGAAGTTTGAAAATCAACTTTCGAGATAATAGGCTAACTAACTTAAATTTTGCTACATGGAGATATTGCAGTGAAATTGGGTGCAATCGTATTAGATACTGACAACATTGAAGAATTATCTGACTTTTATGCAAAGATGTTAGGATGGACGAAAAGTAGCCAAGTTCACGAAGGGGAAAAATGGATTACGGTAATAAAAGAAGACTATACGGAAACACCTTTGGTTTTTCAGAAAAATCCCCATTATAAAAAACCAGTATGGCCGTCTACCCCAATAGAGCAGCAGCAAATGATTCATTTGGATTTTTATGTAAAAGAGGATGAATTTGATAAAAAGGTAAAGCACGCAATAGTGTGTGGCGCGAAAATGGCAGAGAGCCAATTTTCGAGCGATTGGAAGGTAATGATAGATATATCAGGGCATCCTTTTTGTATTATTCCAATACCAAAAGAGGTATATGAACTGCGATATGGCTCATAACCTTTGCGGCATGAGCCAGACAAATTCGAGTTTTATAGCATTTCAAAGTTAAACGAACCTAGCGCCTGAAAAAGCGTAATTACTCCAACTGCCGAGGCCTTGGGCAAAGGGATGCTTGAGGCGTTAGTTGCTCTGCCCTCCGTAAAAGCGGAAAGCTCGGTAGCTCCAGGGGGCGGCCCGCAAAGTGAGTGTGCCTGACCGAGTGGCAAGAGAAGAGGTGCCGCCGTCAATGCGAACTTCCTCAACCTTGCTGTAGGTTTTTTCCAGCTGAACAGGCACGGACTGCGCCTGGCGGGAGAAGTTTACCATGGTCAACAATTCCGAGCCGTCCGGCAGGATTGTAAACACAGCCGCAACTCCGGGGGGCAATTCCTCCGGCACGCGATACAGCCTGCCGTTGGCCACGCCCAGCTCCCGGCGCAAATCCAGAACCGCTTTTACTTTGGCCAGATAAGATTCCGCATCCAGGCTTTGCACCTCAAGGGGGGCATACAGGGCTGGGTTTTGCACAATCCCAAACTCCGAGATTTTAACTCGCCGGGCCGCTTGCAGCAGGCTCACGCCGTTTTTGGATGTGAATTCGCGGTGTGCATTGAAGCGTTCATCCCATTCCGGGGTGACCGTTCCGGCCAGATCTTGCGCCGGAAACATCAGCAGACCGGGCTGCATGGCCCAAAACCAGGTCAGGGCGATGTGTCCGTTTACAATTTCACGCAACTGCGCGGTGCTCAAATTGCCTGCCTGGGTGATATCCAGGGCCAGAGCGGCCAGGCCAGCGCCGGACAACGGCAGAATACCGCTTTCCATATACGGCATGGCTGAATTCGGCGGGGTGGGCCGTACCGGTCCGCTGCCGCGTTCCCGTAAGGACGAGCGGTAAAGAAGACCGTCCCTGCCCGGAAAAACGTGGACCAGCCGCGAAAAATCTACACCCTCAGCCACAGCCAGCCTTAAACAGTCATTGAGATAGGCGGCGTCGCCGGTAAGCAGGGCATGCTCCGCGCCGGGGCTGGTGACGCTGTCGGTCATGAAATCAAGCGAAGTGCCGTCCTGGAAGGGTTTAACCATGTCCAGGGGAAGCCTGTCCTGCTGCCAGGACCAGCCGCCGTATCGCCGCACTTCCTGTCCGATATCCGTGGCCGCGGTCAGTGCAGGCTCAAAAGAATAGGCATTGAAGCCGCTTCCCGGCACAAGTCCGGCCAGGGGCAACAAGCGCGTGCCGGTAAGGGCCGCGCCCCACTTGCCCACGGTTTGGATAATGCTGGCCGAAGTCACGCGGCGGGCAGCGCTGCTGGGGTCGGTCCAGTTCAACACCGGCAGGTCCGGGTCGGCAAAATAACGGTATATGAATCGCCGCGTCTGGGCGTCAAAGCCTTGCACCTCGCCGGTGGCCGCCCAACCGCAGCTGCTCAGCAGGTCATCCTGTAAAAGGTGCGCCGGCAGAAAACCGGCTTCGCTGAGTTTGGCGACCTGCGCGGCGCTCAAAGGCGTGCCCTGCCATTCCGACATGTTGGGCGGCAAGTCTTCCCAAAAATCTTTGTGCACCTCCATGAGCGCATATAGTCCGGGATATTGACGCATATTGCGGCAGGCCAGAATGAAGTCCGGGCCAAGCCCGGTGGCCGTGGGCACGATGTCCATGCCCACAATGCCGTGGTTTTGATTGGCCTGACGCAGCAACTGCGCGTAATTTTCTTCAATCCCGGCCATATCTGAGAAG
>CAZNBK010000092.1:0-5384 GCA_964571105.1 uncultured Desulfovibrionaceae bacterium | reverse complement strand
TAAAACCGACCACGTCACTGCCGTCGCCGTACAAGTCCATGCCGGGGTTGTTCCAGGCCCGCCCGGAGACCAGCACCGGGCTGACATACAACCCGTGGATGCCGTTTTCATCAAGGGTTTTCCATAAAACCGGGTCGCTTAACTGGGTGAAGGCGCGCTTACGGGGTTCGGTGACCAATTGATACGGCGAGACCAGCAACCAGGCATCGGCATGGGCAAAGAGGTTGCGGGCTTCGGGGTCGGCCACTTCAGCCATCCATTGCAGGTTGCTGCCGGAAACGACCTTGAGCAGCTCTGCGGAGGCGTAGAGCATGGATTGGCGCTCCAGCCACTGCGACTGGGCCGGGTCCGCGCGCGGGGTGTAAGTCACCTCGTCGATGTAACGTTTGCCCCGGCCGCAGCCTGTGAGCAAAACAGAAAGTAAAAAAACCAGAAATACGATACGGTATAACGACATTATGCGCGCGGCCATGGTAATCTCCTTGCCTAATATAGTTTGTATATCCTATTAAGCCCCCATCGTTCAAGTGCACAAAGGCTTTTCATGGAAAAAACCTGAACTTTCAGGTATATAAATTTATATATGCCGCCGGATATGTTATAGATTCAGGCTTTATTGCATTGTTTTTGCGCAGGTCCTCAGCTCTCCAGGCCTCTCAGGGCGTGGCTTCTGCCCGATATACACCGAGACGGGCGGGGCCCATCTTAAAGAATAGGGCTTACCCCTCGGGCAGGGGTGCAAGAAGTGACAAATCAGCGGCGGATGTTATTTATGTGTAGCAGAGGGGAGCATTGCGCGACAGTTTCCCCGCTCCCCGGAGAAACAACCCATGTCCTTTTTTTATATAATTACTTCGCTCACCGCCGTGGCCGGTGTCATCTATATCTGGGCGCGTCTGTTGCGTTTTCTGCCTGTGCCGTCTGCATTCAAGTGGGGCCTGACGGCTCTTTTCCTGATAGCCTCGCAAAACATGCTTATTTTACGCAAACTGGTGGAAACGCCCCTGGCCCATGACCTTATTGCCAAAATCGGCATGGTTATGGGGATTGTGCAGGCTTTTGAAATCACGCTCATCGGCATGTGCGGCCTGTGCGATCTGGCCTTGCTCTGCTTCTGGCTGGGCCGCCGTATGGCGCCGCCGGTGTTTCGCCGCGGTGTGCCGCCGGACAAGCTCTGGTTTAAATCCTCCTTGCGCGGCCTGCACAAGCGGGCAGTGGTTTTATTCACGTTGGGGTTGATTTTTCTGGGCATTGGCGTGCATGGAGCCTTGCGCGAGCCCATAATCAAGGAACAGGAGCTGTCCATTGCCGGATTGCCCGCTGCGTTAAGCGGCGTGCGCATGGCTCTTCTGGCAGATGTGCATATCGGGGCCGGGCTTGACGGCGAATGGCTGCAAGAGGTGGTGGACGCCACCAACGCGCAGAAACCGGATATCATCCTCATTGCCGGAGACGTGGTCGACGGAACTGTTGAGCGCCTCTATGAAGAAGTTAAATGCCTGGCCGAATTGCAGGCCACTTATGGCGTGTATCTGATAACCGGCAACCACGAGTATTATTCCGGCTACCGCGACTGGATGCGGGCTTTCAAGCGCATGCAACTGACGGTGCTGACCAATGAAAACCGCGTTGTGAATATAAACGGCGCGGAGTTGGTCATTGCCGGAGTCACTGATGAAACATCAATTTCTTTTTCCGAGCAGCCCCCGCCGGACCCGGTGGCGGCCATGATCGGCGCTCCGGACAAGGCTGTTAAAATTCTGTTGCGCCACCGTCCGGGCAAGGCAAATGAAGCCGCCGCGCTGGGCTACGATGCCCAGTTGTCGGGGCATACGCACGGCGGGCAGATCATCTTTCTGTATCCGCTGATCAAAATGCTGCACGGCTACGTGCTCGGCCTGTACAATGTGGACGGCATGCCCCTGTATGTGACCCCCGGCACCGGGGTATGGGCGCGTTTCCCCATCCGTTTGGGCACCACACCGGAAATCACCATTCTCACATTAAGCGAAAAATAAAGCCGACCGGAAAAGCCCGGTCGGCAGCGTATGCGAAATGCGCTTACTTGTCTTTGGGGAACAATTCTTCCGGCGGGCGGTATTCAACCTTGATGATTTCATAGACAATTTTGCCGCGCGGGGCGTTAACCATAACTTCTTCACCTTCGGAATGCCCGAGCAGGGCGGCGGCCACCGGCGAAAACACAGAAATGCAGCCCTTGCAGGCATAGTCCATTTCATCTGGGCCGAGCAGGGTGTATTCTTTCACTTCGCCGCTGTCCACATCTTCAATGGTTACCGTGGCGCTGTAAGCCACGGTTTCCGGCGATAAGGCGTCTAGGTCCAGAACATTGAAACGCTGCATGCGCCCTTCAATAAATGCAATGCGAGCCTCCAGCATGCCCTGGCGTTCGCGGGCGGCGTCGTAGCCTGCGTTTTCAGACAGGTCGCCTTCTTCTCTGGCCTCTTTAATGGCCTGGATGACGCCCGGGCGCTCTTTTTTAAGCCGCTCCAACTCCTGAGTAACCAGGTCTACGCCTTGTCGGGAAATGGGTATGCTATCCATATACAATCCTGATTTTGACAAAAAATTGGCCGCGTAGAAACGCGGCTATTTTTTATATTAACCTCCCTTGCAGTCTTTGCCAAGTCTTTTTACCCTTCCGGTTGCCTGGGAATCAGGACTTGCCAATGCATTGCAGGTCAAATATGCTGCGGCCTGTCCGCTGGCGGGCAACAATGATGTTGACATATGCGGAAGATTCCCGGATAAATGATAGAAGTCCGGACAGCGTTAAGGTGCGTCCGGACAAATGTGCTTTAAGCCCAGGGCGTTCTGCCGGGGCAGCTGCTGAAAGGTAATTATACTATTGTCATATACAAGGAGATAAGATGATGGCTGTTAAGTGCAACAGAGTTGCCTGGGTATTGTCCCTGGTCTTGATTTGTTTTCTGGCTGCGGCCTGCGGCAAAGGTAAAACCTATAAATATCCGGGCATGGAATTGCGCCCCGACCCCACCGATCCGTATGCTTCCGCCGTTTATCCCATGGAAGGCGGCAAGGCCAGCCTGAGCGGCAAAACTCTGGTTTTTGATGCCGGGGGCAGCGAAGATCCCGACTATATCTTTGGCGGCGTCAGCGACGACGAAGGCGCTGTGGCTTCCAACAACCACGTAACCGTGAACGGCGGCGTAATCGGTCTGCATGCCTATGGCGGCTATACCACTTACGGCAAAGCCATGAACAATACCCTGATCATCAACGGCGGTGAAATGATGTCCGCCTTTGCCGGCGGCTCCAGGTTCGAGTCTTCGGGCAATACCCTGATCGTGCGCGGCGGCGAATTTGAAATAGACCGCGACGGCGACAGCGTTTTCGCCGGTTATGCCTGGGACGGCATCACCACCAATAACACCCTGGAAGTCAGCGGCGGTTATTTCCCCGGCGATATTTATGCCGGTTGGGCCCGCTCGGGCGTATCCACGGGCAATACCGTGCGCATTGAAGGCAACCCGGTTATCGAAGGCGCGGTTTACGCGGGCTATCTCGATGCCGGAGAAGCCGGCGAACCCGGCCAGGATAACGTAACCGGCAACAAGATTTTTATTAAGGACTTCTCCGGCCAAATTCCCATGCTCCGCAACGCCGAACTGGTCAGCATTGAGCCTTCGGCCACAGTGGTCTTTCCTGCGGCCCCTTATGCGGCCCTGGCCGGTGTAAGCCGCCTGCTCAATGAAGGCGCGGTGGTGCTGGAGGCCGACCCGGTTGTTTGGGAAAACGTGACCTATTTCGGCACCGGACGCATTATCTGGAATCCGGCTCGCAGCGAATCCGGCCTGACCTTTGATACCGGCATCCTGGAAGCGCCTCTGCGCCTGGAAGTGAGCGCCGACGGCCTGACTCCGTTCAAGGACAAGCCCGCTGTGGTGCTGGTCAGCCCGGTTTACAGCAAGGGCATGGACGCCAATGCTGCCGTACAGCTGGTCAATTCCTCCGTGGGCGGCCTGAACTTGAGCCTCAAACGCGTGCAGGACGGCGGCAACGACGTTTGGCTGCTCAGCGCGGAGTAGGGTTTTAGAGCATTTTGCCTTGATGTGTAATTTCAAAGTTGAAATGCTCCAGCTCGGCTAAGTACGCTTTGGTTAACTAAAAAGAAACACAGCCGGGAGCGTAAGGCATTGCTTTATGCTCCCGGTTTTTTTAATGCATCTTGGATATTTCGCTCACGTTGCCCCAATTGACCCCAGCCGTGAGCATCATAAGGACTAAGCCATGAAGTATGACTCTCTGTTGAAATGCTGCCTGGTAATTGCCGCGCTGCTCATTTTGTCTGCCTGCGCCCCCAAGCAACCGCTTGCCGAATTTTCCTCTGAACAGCCTGTTTATAGCTATTCGGATGGTGATCACTCTGCATATAGAGAGGTCATCCTCGCGCCGGAAGGAAAACTGTCGGGAAACACGATGGTATTCGGCGATAGCCCGGATATGCGGCAGGCGTATGTTGTTTACGGCGTCTACACCGATGCCGACGGCCCGCTGTCTGAAAACACCCTGACGTTTATCGACGGGAATGTCGCGGACAGCGTGTATGGCGCGTATACCGAAGGGTTGGCCAGGAATAACGTCCTGATTGTCAACAACGGCAAAATTGCCGACCGCGTGGAAGCCGGGCACGGTCGCAAGGGCAGCTCCGGCAACAAGCTTTACCTGCACAACGGCGTTGTTGGCGCGCTTTACGGCGGCTATAGTTCGGACGGACCGGCGGATAATAATTTTCTCCAGGTTACCGGCGGCAAGGTTCTGGACGATGTCCAGGCCGGGTTAAGCTTGCGCAGCTCGGCCTCGGGCAACACCGTCCAGATTGACGGCGGGGTGATTGAGGATCAGGTTTATGGCGGTTACGGCATGGAGGGGCCGGCCACGGGCAATACCGCCATTGTCACCGGCGGCACCGTTAAAAGTGATGTTAACGGCGCGGTCAGCAGCACTCATGCGGCCACGGGCAATACGGTGATTCTGCGCGGCAGCCCGCTTCTCGGCAGGTCAATATACGGCGGTTTTGCCGTGGGTGAATACGGCGATGCCCCCGATACGATTACCGGGAATAGAATTTTATTTGAAAGTTTCAATGCCGAGCTAGGCGACCTTTGGAATGCCGAGGAAGTTCAGATCGACCAGGCTTCGCGCCTGTCCAACCGCGAACGCGGTCTGAATTTTTATAATTGTCTGAAAATTAACAACAACGGGGTCATCGCGCTTGCTGCGGAGTCCCATGTTTTTCTGGATGCTTCGGCCTATTCCGGGAAAGGTCTGTTTGAGCTCGGGTCTGCTGCCCACATTGGAATGCGCAGGGGAATGCTCAACGCGCCGCTGCGCATCAAAAT
>CAZNBK010000091.1:0-8920 GCA_964571105.1 uncultured Desulfovibrionaceae bacterium | reverse complement strand
TTTATAGATTGTTTTTGAGAAGATTCCTGAATAAACGGTGCCCGCGTAGCTCTATGCTGATACTCATAATAATCTAGAACCAATGGCTCAAAGAATGCTTGGAACAGGGGGAAATCCAGTAGCGAGTATTTGCGCGCATCGGATCCAAGCATACCTGACTCAACGCCAAAAGGAAATGTAAGCACCAACTCGCCTTCATTTTTTAGTAAACGGCTGCATTCCTTTAAAAATTCTTTATCTCCAGAGTTGTCTACTAACGGCCTACCATCTTTTACTTGAGCTTCCACCAAACCAATATGCTCAATTAATGAGACAGCTATTATTCTATCAAATGAAGCGTCATGCAAAGGAAGATTCCTACAGTCGCCACGGACAAATTTTAGTTTGCGTTTTGATGCAGGTGGCGGATCATAGTCTGTAAATGTCACATCAATATCTGGATTCGTCGCCAAATAATCAATCCATAAATCATTTCCCTTGGATGACCCGACATCAAGTACAGCCTCCTCCTTCTTCAGAGTAGATGCTGCAAAAGGATATTATATGCATCTGCTATGCATTAAATTCCAAGGTCGATGAAAAATCATATTCGGGCGAATTGAAGAATCAGGATTCAATTCGTACACAGGCATTTGGATATACTTGCTTACTGACATTGTCCTCACGACCTCAAAGAAAATGTGCACAAAAAATAGCGTCTATGCTAAGTTTATACAGATGCTCTTAGCAAGAAGAAAAAATAATTCGCATTAAAAAAATTCAACAAATTGCTTTAATCAAAATAAGATAAGTATTTTGCATCAACAGCGTTATCATAAGTCGCTCTCAACTTAAAAAGCATTATCCTACTAAAACTATTTTTAGTATATTTCTATAATAAAAAAAAACAATGAGCCATCCATGGTTATCCTCATTAACCATTTGCGCATACTAGTAAGTAGGCCAAAAAATAATTTACTCTAAAACATGGCACGATTGCTGCATATTTAAATATCATAACTTTTGCAGGTGTAAACATGAAAATTGCAGCTTTACTACCCATGAAGGCCCACTCTGAACGGGTGCCCGGCAAAAATATTCGCTTATTCGCCGGAAAACCCCTCTTCCTCCATGTCCTAGAAACAGTTTTGGCATCTCAATACATCGAATCGGTGTTTATAAACACAGATAGCCCAGAGATAGCACGAATTGCTGGCGAATTCCGTCGCGTTACGACAATCATACGCCCCGCAGAACTACGAGGGGATTTTGTGTCAATGAATGCCATTATCGCACACGATTTATCAATTTTACCAAACTACGATCATTTTTTACAGACTCATAGCACAAATCCTTTATTGAGCGTCAAAACATTGGATATGGCAATCGCCGAATACTTCAATAATCTATCCAAGTTTGACTCCCTCTTTTCAGTAACGCCTATCCAGTCACGCTTATACGATTGCGACGGACCAATTAACCATAATCCGGCAATATTAGAACGAACCCAGGACTTGTCTCCAGTATATGAAGAAAATTCCAATATTTATGTGTTTTCAAAGGCTTCATTCAGAAACGCAGACTGCCAGCGAATCGGCCTTTTCCCAAAAATGTTCCCGATGTCTCGCATAGAAGCCATGGATATTGACCAGCCTGAAGATTTCATTTTGGCAGAGACATTATATCACATGCAAAACTCCAAACTAACGGGCAATACTTTCAATTCACTTGAAGGATGAGGTATAATATGAAAATATTGGTCACGGGCTCATCCGGTTTTTTAGGCAGCCACACAGCGGATGCTCTCACCCAAGCAGGTCATGATGTTGTACTATTTGACCAATTTCCGTCTCAGTATAAACAACTTGGCCAGACAGAGATATTGGGAAGCATACTTGACAAAGAATTGTTGTCTGTGATTATGGAAGATATAGATGTTGTTTATCATTTAGCCGGAATTGCTGATATTGATGAATGCATATCCAAGCCGTTTGAAACAGCTCAAGTTAACATACTTGGAACAGTGAATCTTCTTGAAGCCTGTAGGAAAGGCAATGTAAAAAGATTTATTTTTGCCAGCAGTTCATATGTATACAGCGATTCTGGCTATTTTTATCGAGTAAGCAAACAAGCTTGTGAACAATATATAGAAACATACCAAAAGATATATGGCCTACAGTATACATGCCTGCGATACGGATCATTATATGGTGACAGAGCGGATAGCAGAAATAGTATTTTTCGCCTCCTCCACCAAGCTCTGACTGAAAACCGTATTACATACCACGGCAGTGGAGATGAAATGCGTGAATTTATTCATGTGCGGGATGCCGCCAGAATAAGTGTGCGAATACTCGACAACGAGTATGAAAATGAATGCTTGGTAATCAGCGGTGCTGAAAAATACCGGTATAAAGATCTATTGACCATGATCTCCGAAATCATGAATCACAAAGTATCGGTGGAATATTACCCTAGTGACAGAGAGGCTCACTATAAAATAACTCCATATAACTTCTCACCAAAGCTAGGCCGAAAAATTGTGAGCAGTTCGCATATTGATATGGGACAAGGAATTTTATCCTGCCTTGCATATATCCTGGAAGAACTAAATACTAAAAACTCTGAAGAGAATCTTTCTCTTTATGAATACCCGGTTGCGAACAGATTCTCAATACAAAATGAAATTGAGGTTTAAAATGCATAAGGTTGTAATAAATACAACTCCACAGCCAAGGCCGGCAGCGATATTAGGTAATGGACCATCCATGCGCGATTTTGATTTCAAAAAAGAATTGGATGGATTTGATACCTTCGGAATGAATGTAGCTTATCGCTATTGGGACCGCATCAATTGGTATCCCGACTACTATAGTTGTCTCGACACAGTGGTTGGCATATCACACAAATTTGAAATCAAACGACTAATCGACCAAGCCGATAAGTACGCTATCAAATCTTTTTTATTGCGCGACAACTTAATCCAAGAACTTGGCCTCCATGACCATCCAATAGTTTTTAATTTTGAGGTTTTACGCAATCAATACCATTTAATTATGGGCGATTTAAACACAACTACAGGAGGTCACACCTGCGCCTGGGCCGCCGCCTTGGGCTATGAGACTATTATTCTCCTTGGGATTGATTCAAACTATATAAACCACATACAAGAAGCAGCTTCGGTTGAAGGCAAACCTATTGTTCTAGAGATAACCTCCACCCCCAAAAATAACCCAAATTATTTTTTTGATGATTATCAGCAGGCCGGGGATAGGTACCATGTGCCCAACCCAAGGCCAGAGCAGGCCATTCACAGGGTTTGCTGGGAAAATCTACAAAAACGACTCTCCTTCACCAACTCCGTCGTAGTCAATGGCAATCCGAATTCAATGGTGGATATTTTCCCCAAAACAACTTTCAGCAATGCGCTTATTTTGGCAGAAGGCCTAAAGAAAAACAAAAATATTGTACGCTCACGACTCCCAATTGTTGGGCCTTTCACTAGACAGGACAATATAAACCTGGATGAAAATTCGCTTTTAGGAGCCTTTTTGCCGAAAACTGACGGAGTAATGATCGACGTGGGCGCGCACCAGGGAGGCAGTTGCATCCCTTTTCTGCAAAAAGAATGGCAAGTCTATGCTTTTGAGCCAGATACACGTAATCGCAAAATTTTACTGGAAAGGGCAAACAAAAATAAAAACTTGCACCTTGATGCCAGGGCCGTATTCAGTTCATCCGAAAAAACCTTAAACTGGTTCACCTCGCCAGAAAGCACCGATATAAGTGGGTTATTGGATTTTCACCCCTCCCACACCCCCGCAGGTATGGTTACTACGGTATCCTTAGCCGACTTTTGTGATGAGCAGAACATAAATACTGTGGATTACTTAAAAGTCGATACGGAAGGATTGGGTTTAATAGTGCTGTCTGGATTTCCATTTGACAAAATTAAACCAGCCTGCATTTTATGTGAATTTGAAAACATTAAAAGTATACACATTGGATATACTGCGGAAGATATGGCCAACTTCCTGCTTAACCTTGGTTATCATATATATGTGAGTGAATGGCATCCTATTCTTAGATATGGTATAAAGCACCATTGGCACAAGCTTACTAAATACCCCTGCGGTATCAACCCATTAGGCTGGGGAGAAATTTTTGCATTTCACCAGGACCCTGGAGAACAATTAATTAAACTGGCTACACTGACGCATATCAAGCTATTGCTGGAAGGATAAGAAATGAAAAATCAATTAATGCATATTAGTGCACTCTGTTTTTCAGATTTAATGAAGGCATATGTTGAAGCTGGGGAGGCATTTAAATATTGCATTGATGGGGGAGCCGGTGCAGGTGACACAGCATTAAGAATGTTGCCATATTTAGAAGACAAGGGAAAAATATATGCCTTTGAACCTTTTCCTGGCAATTTTCGTTTTTTCGATTCACTTGGAAATGCCAATTCAACAAGAATTAGATTGATAAAAAAAGCACTTTATCGTGATCAATGTAAAAAAAATTTTTTCGTATCATCTACCGTGCAACCAGATCAGCCATGGGGCAAGCAAGGTAAAGAAGGGTATTCATCTGTAGGACGTTTAATAGATAACCAAGATCGCGCAAATAATAAGAATAAATATTTTATAGTAGACTGCATTGCAGCAGATCAAGCAATACGTCCGCAGCACAAGGTAGACTTCATCAAACTTGACTTACAAGGAGGAGAGCTTGATGCATTAATGGGAATGAATAGAATAATAACTGAGCCTCATTTCATGTGGGTTGAGTTCAGTAACCAACCAGGTCTACTCGATTTTCTATATGAGAATGGATTTATAATTTTTGAAACTATTTACTTATTTAAAGGACAGCCATTATACAATTTAGATGAATTTAGGGTGGTAGGTACAACAGAATTATCTACTGGACATACTGCATGGTATGGATTTCATCAAATTCCCTGGGGACCTGATTTTAAAGATGAATTTCAACTTTATAGACAAAAATACGGAATGATACAAACAGATATCGTCTGTGTACATCATACAAAATACACTAATTTTATAAAAATTATTAACAGCTCATTCCCAAACAAGTAACTATCAAAGCTATAGCCTGCAAAGCTAAGATTTTTTTTGGGGGGGGAGGGGTTAAATTTTAATCCACTCGCCAAGCACGGGACTCTTCTCTGTTTTCACAAACCATTTTTTCGGCGCGACCACAATTTTACTTTTATTATCGTTTAACCACGCGCTCCACCAAGAAAACGTACTGGTGGATATTATATTATGATTGCACATTTTCATAAGATGCATATCTTCATGAGCTAAAAAATGATCTTTCGGACTGCTCAGCAAGGTATACTTAATTTTTAGCTGATTAGAAATTTTATCAAACAGGCTCGCAGCCCAGTGCGGGTCATCTGCCGAAAATACAAAAAAATGAGGGGACGGCACCTCGTTTAAAATTCTTTTTACAGCTTTATAATAATATTCTTCAGTGTTATTATGGAGAATTGTCTTATAAAAATCACTGAGCACATCTCCTCTGCGAACATGAACGCTCACTGAGTTTGAAACATTATAAATTTGCTCCGCATACTTTTCACCCCTCTGCCAGCCAGGAAACTGGAATTCGTCTCTAATCAGCCCTGTAACTCCCTTGAAATACCGCGCATCTTGGAAATAACCTTCGATATATAAGTTACTTCCCAGTTTTGATAAATTTTCATCAAAATCAGCTTCAAGAAGTTGATTATAATATTTATATTCCCACTCTTTCCCTCGTTTTGCCGCTGTTTCAAAAAGCTTGAGAATAGAGGGCATGGTAATTTTATTATCTATCCCAAAAGCACCCAGTTCATACGGCCTAACCGTTACCTCAGGATCAAGCTGCCCCAGGTCTTCGAGATAACTGTGATCAAGCGCCAGGCCGGTGGAATGCTTCCTTGCCAGCGCCAGCCCGCAAGCATACTGAAACATCTGATTGCCAAGTCCACCTCTAAGTTTGACAATTATCACATCTACCTCATGTCTTCTCTTGGGGCCACGCTCAGTATGAGATCAGGGTTGCTTACACATGTGCCACTGCCCCGTATTTGCAACATACATACCAAATTTACACTTGACCTTGGCGGAATAAGCGGCTGGCACAGCCAGATCAGTACTTCATTTATACCCAAAAAGTCTAGATATAATCTAGACTCAACGGTTCACACCTCGACTTATCAGTTGCCTTGTCGCTTTAGCTGAGCTACTATTTATGTAGTAAGTCCATACGGAGCTGATCCCACATGAACGAAATTACGCACTTGTCCGTCTATGTCATGGAAGACCCGTTCGGGGTGGCCAGGCAGGCGGCCATGATTATCGAAAAGTTGTGCAAGGAAGCCCTGGCCGAGCGCGGGGTTTTTAACCTGGCTCTGTCCGGCGGCAAGACCCCCATTCCGTTATTCAAATTATTGTCCTCCCCGGAATGGGCGGACCGCCTGCCCTGGGAGCGGATCAACCTCTATTGGGTAGACGAACGCTGCGTGCCCCCGGAGCATGAAGACAGCAACTATCGCGTGGCCCGCGAAGAACTCCTGTCCCACGTGGCCGCCACCAAATTCTACCGCATGAAAGGCGAGCTGGACCCGGTGGCCGCTGCCGAATCTTATGAAAAACTGCTCCAGGATCACTTTAATCTAACCCGGCCCGGCGAGCTGCCCCGCTTCGACTGCGTAATTTTGGGCCTGGGCACGGACGGGCACGTCGGCTCCCTGTTCCCGGACACCTCCGACTACATCGAAACCAGCCACCTGGTCATCGACGTCTGGGTGCAGAAACTCCACTCCAGCCGCATTACCTTAACCCTTCCGGTGCTCAACAACGCCCGCTCCTGCATGTTCCTGGTCTCCGGACGCGAAAAGCACGATGTGATCTCCCGCGCCCTTAACCTGCTGACCAGCCCGGAACTGCCCGCCCAGAAAGTCCGCCCCGTGGACGGCGAGCTGCTCTGGATCATCGACGAAGCCGCCGCGCAGGGATAAATTTGCTGGGAAAGGGAACCAAAAGGAAATCATTTCCTTTAGGTTCCCTCTCCCAGACCCTCACCTTCCTTAACCTCAATATTTTTTCGTGTAAGTAACCGGACTGGTTGATTAAGCTTGCTCCGGCTTGACTATTTTTACCCGCCCATTGCTCAAATCGGTCAAAAACTTGACTAGCTCGTGGCCCCGTTCTTCCGGCAGCTCAACTGTAAACCTGGCGCTGTCCGAAAATTCTTCCCCCACCAGCACCGCCTCATATTCGGCCAGGGCGCGCTTGAACTGCGTAACCAGGGCGTAATCAAGCGAAATATCCAGTTGCACAGGGGTAATCTTTTCCCGCAGGGGCACGGCCTCCAGCCCTTTGACCGTGGCCCCGGAATAGGCCCGCACCAAACCGCCGCTGCCCAGTTTGACCCCGCCGAAATAGCGGGTCACCACCACCGCGGCTTCACCGATATTGCTGTGCAGCAAAGCATTGAGCATGGGCCGTCCGGCTGTGCCGTGCGGTTCGCCGTCGTCGGAAAACCCCACCCGGGCCGTATCGCCGGGCGCGCCCACGGCATAGGCCCAGCAGTTGTGCGTGGCGTCCGGAAACTCCTGTTTGATTTCGGCAATAAACGCCTTGGCCGCGTCCGCATCTGGCGTCCAGGCCACCGTGGCGATAAACCGGCTGCGCTTGATGACTTCTTCGCTCCGGTGCAGGCCGGGGCAGGGAATATTATAGCGACCGGACATCAGGCAGCCCTCTTCCCAACCCAGATCACAGCGCCTGCCCGGCAACGCCCGCCACTGTGCCGCCGCAACTCGGGCAGGAAAGCCCGTTGCCCATGAGCTGTACGGCATACCCCTGCCGGGCGATTACCGTTGCCCCGCAGGCCGGGCAGCGGGTGTCGCTCCACTGCGGGCTGTGAATATTGCCCACGTAAACATAATCAAGCCCCGCCTCTTTGCCGATTTGCGCGGCCATTTCCAGTGTTTCCGGCGGTGTGGGCGGCGTCCGCAGCTGATAAGCCGGATGATAGCGCGATATATGCCAGGGCACCTGCCTGCCCAGCTCATTGGCGATAAAGGCCGTGAGGCCGCGCAACTCGTCGGGCCGGTCGTTTGCGCCGGGAATCAATAAGGTGGTGATTTCTATCCACCAGCCCAAATCCACGGCTTCGCGCAGGGTATCCAGCACCGGACCCAGGCGCACCCCGCACAACTGCTCATAAAAATCATTGGAAAAGGCTTTCAGGTCAAAATTGACCGCGTTAATGACCCCGGACAGGGCTTTCAAACATTGCCTGCTTTCATAGCCGTTGGAAACCATGATATTCCTCAGCCCCTGCTCTGCGGCCAATGTGGCGGTGGGCAGCATGAGTTCAAAAAAGATGGTCGGTTCGGAATACGTGTAGGAAATGCTGGCCGCCCCGGACTGCCGGGCGGCGTGCACCAGGGCCACGGGGTTGGCAGGATGCCCGCGCGGAATATGGTCTTTTTTTATGCTATGGGCCAGGTCATGGTTCTGGCAAAACCGGCAATGCAGGTTGCAGCCGGGCGTGCCCAAAGAATAGGTCAGGCTGCCCGGCAAAAAATGATACAACGGCTTTTTCTCCACCGGATCCAGGTTCACAGCCGCCACCCGGTCGTCCACCACGGTATACAGAATGCCGCCGTCATTGACGCGAACCCCGCAGCATCCCCAGTCGCCCGGAGACAAGCGGCAAAACCGGCGGCACAACCGGCACTGCACATCACCGGCAGACTCAGCCGCGCCAACGGTCACAAAGTCGCCCTCGGGCGACTGCCACAGTAAGGCTTCGCGCATGCACTCTCCTTTTATCGTAAACCTCTCGGGGCTTTATCGCATACCTCTCACCCGCGCGTCCTGCGCGGGGTTCGAGGGTCGCTTGTGAAAAACGT
>CAZNBK010000090.1:3021-8930 GCA_964571105.1 uncultured Desulfovibrionaceae bacterium | reverse complement strand
TCAAATCCCCTTGGGGACGCCAATTTTTGGATATTAGAGAGCGGCAAGGTACAAAATACCTTGCCGCTCTTGCTTTTTGTCGATTCGGCCTATTTCCCGAATCCACCAAAATCCAGGCTCATCCAAGAGTATTGTGGACATTTTCCCGGACATCGAAATGCGGTAGCAATCCGATGTCCGGTTTTTCTTTTAATGCTTTGAAATCAAAAGCATTATCGTCCAATCGGATATCCTTAAATCCACCCTGAACCAAGGAGACCCCGATGGCACTTACGGACATTCAAATCAAAAATTTAAAGTATCCCGGCAAGCCCATGAAAGTTGCAGATGGAGGCGGCTTATATCTGTATCTGTCCGAGTCCGGCAAAAAACTCTGGCGCATAACCTACTATTTTGAGCGCAGGCAACGAGTGCTCAGTTTTGGCGAATACCCCATAATCACCCTCCAAAAAGCCCGCGAAAAGCGCATGGAGGTCAAACAGCTTCTGGCCGAAGGCATTGACCCCGGCGCATTGAAAAAAGCCGCAAAGGAGGAACAGGTTTCAGAGGTAAAGGATATGTTCCAGAGTATCGCCCTGGAATGGTTCGAGGCCCGGACAACCGACTTCACGGAAAAACATCGTGGCACGGTCATGTACCGCCTGGAGAAGTATATTTTCCCGATCATAGGCAAGGAGCATATCGCCCGGATGGAGCCTCAGGACATTCTGAAGGTTGTCCTGCCCATTGAGAAGAAAGGCCAGAATGAAACCGCCCGCCGCCTGCTGCAAATCATCGGGCAGATATACCGTTATGCCGTGATTACGGGCCGGGCCAAGCGAAATCCGGTAACAGACCTGCACGGCGCGATACGCCCCAGAAGCGTCACGCACAGAGCGGCCATCACGGAGCCGAAAAAGGTAGCCCAACTCCTGCGCAATATTGATGGCTATGAGGGCTATTTCCCCATCGTATGCGCTTTGAAGCTGGGGCCTTTGGTCTTTGTGCGCCCGACCGAACTTCGGGCCGCAGAATGGAGCGAGTTCGATTTTGAGACCAATGAATGGCGCATTCCGGCCACGCGCATGAAGATGAAGCAGATACACATCGTGCCGCTCTCCAGGCAGGCTGTGAAAATCCTGAAAGAACTGCAAGAGTTTTCCGGCAGCGGAAAACTTCTCTTCCCTTCAATCCGCACGGCAACACGCCCACTCTCCGATGCCACCGTACTCAATGCCATACGACGCATGGGATACGCCAAGGATGAAATGAGCACACACGGCTTTCGTTCCCTTGCATCCACTTTGCTCAACAAACTCGGCTACAACCGGGACTGGATCGAGCGCCAACTCGCCCACGGCGAAAGAAATGACGTGCGGGCGGCGTACAACTATGCAGAGTACCTTCCGCAACGCACTGAAATGATGCAGGAATGGGCTGACTATCTTGACGGCCTGAAAGCCAAGGCCTAAGCTAAATAAACGAGACTGATATTGAAAGCGGCGCACTGCTTCTGAGCAATGCGCCGCTTCTCTCTTGTAACCGGCTTGGCGTATCAAAAATGACTGGAAATAGGAATTTCACGAACCCTGTCAACAAAATTTTTGTCAACGCGGTACAACTCAATGCAATCCATTCGCTCTCCTTACCAGACGATTTCGAGTTCAAAACGGCTTGCTCAAAAAGCCATGATACACTTCCAGCAAAAGTCAAAGGCACATCAGGAGGTGTAATAATGACTACTATGACAAGCATTCCCAAAGTGGGATTCCTTCGACTCCCCCAAGTCCTGCAACTCGTACCCATCAGCAAGAGTGCCTGGTGGGAAGGCTGCAAAACAGGGCGCTTCCCCAAGCCGGTAAAGCTCGGCCCGCGCACAACGGTCTGGAGGGCGGAGGAAATTATGGAGTTTATTGAACGGATTGGGGCGCAGGTGGGGTAGGAAATATCTCGAATACCCCTATCATGTGACGGAAATCCAAGAAAAAGAAACAAACTAACTTTTCTTCCCAGCAATATTGAAAAGGACTTACAGCAAATGCTGTAAGTCCTTTTCAATATTGCGATATTATTATATCTAGCTGTTATCATATAACATTATTGTCGACCATCCTGCCGCAAGATTCAAAGATATAATGCGCCGCACATGCGTACCTAAAAAGCCGGTCGGGCTTGCAATCTTTGCCCAAGCTGTATTTTTGTTATATGAAGACAACTATAAACTACTTATCTCTTGGAGTTCTCATGGGTCTCACCCCTGCTGAAATTATTACTTCACTTGGATCAACGACAAACAATTTGTCTCCCCGAGTAGGTGCCATTGATAAGGTCTGGCAAGCGGCAGATCATAAAATCGAGGGACGTTTTTTTTATGTTCGATTTAGAGATGGGGAACCAACCATTGATGACCTTGTCGACATAGCTCACGCGCGTATTGTTAACTTCTGTATGCCAAAAACACGAATTGCAGAGGCGATTGCTGAAATGTCAGCACATCCGGATCGAATGGATTGTTGGGTTTCCTTGGTAACAGAAGCTAGAGACTTATTTATAAAAACTTATGAAAAAACAGGCAGAAGCGGTGAGCTAGGTGAAATCCTATTATATATGTTAATAGAATGGGTGCTTCAAGCCCCCATTGTTGCTTGCAAAATGTATTTAAAAACTTCCATGCAAATGCCAATTCACGGCTCAGATGGCGTTCATATGGGTTTTGAAGGAGACAACTTAATAATGTACTGGGGAGAGTCTAAACTCCACCAAACAGCTTCGTCTGCGCTATCAGATATAGCTGAGTCTATTTTGAATTTTACGAGCAACAGAGACCAGTATAAAAATGAAATAAGACTTATAAAATCAAACCTAAATGTCGATCAGCTCAATGATGATGCAAAAAAATCCTTAAAAAAATATTTTGATCCGTACAAAGAAGAAAGCAATAACTTGATTGATTGCTATGCATGCTTGGCTGGATTTGATTCAAAGTTATATGATAGTATTTTAGGTGTCGATCATGATGTATGTGAGTCGACATTTTGTTTGAATTATGAAGCAAAGATAGAATCAATATGCAAATTGATTACAACAAAAACTATTGAACATAATTTAGAAAAATTGAGATTTTCCTATTTCCTATTGCCATTTCCATCAGTTGACGCTGCAAGAGCGAAATTTCAATCTAAATTATGGGGTAAAGTATGAGTTTTGCCCAGGAACTTGCCTTCGATATTTTTGAGTCAGAGGCCTTTCATGATGACATATCTAGACTTATCGAGGCAAGTGTACTTTTTGACTTTGCAACACTTAGCTTAAAAACAAATGGTGAGAGTCAAGAGTTAGATTTTTCAATCGTTTCTCGCCTCCTTCAGTCTGCTGCTATATTTGCTGATACTGAACACGAAGTGTTTAGAGACTTAGCCCAAAGAATTTGTACCGCAACGTTGAAACTGTACGGGGAAAATGACTCTGTTCGTGCATTATTTTCTCTAACACAAGCAAGGTTAAAAAATTTTCCAGCCCTTTTTCCAGAAATGGGTAACAACGTACCTGAAAATTTGCCTGTTCCCCTACAATATGAGTTCATCCAGTCCAGGCTTCAGCAAACAGTGGAACTTACTGATGGTGTCAGGCTAACATTTACTCCTTTTCAATTTGATAGCTGGGAAAAATTAACCAATAAGTACTCCGTCACCATTACTGGCCCTACATCTTCTGGAAAGTCATTTGTTCTCTTATTGTATCTCATTGAAAAATTAAAACTAAACGAAGAAATGGCATGTGCTTATATAGTTCCAACACGTGCTTTGATTAACCAAGTTTCTGATGACGCCTCGAAAGAACTGGAACGTCAAAGAATCCGTGATGTCCTTATTACAACTGCACCAATTGACATACGCGAAGCAGGAAAGCAGCGAATTCTTTATGTTCTTACCCAAGAACGCCTTGAAGCCCTATTAACAACTAACGATGATATTAATATCGATATAATCATAATCGATGAGGCTCAAATAATTTCTGACGGTTCGCGTGGTGTATTATTAGAATCTGTTTTGGATAGGATAATAAAGACATCTCCATCTACTCAATTTATTTTTAGTGGGCCGCTTATTGGGAATCCTGATTTTTTTTCAAAACTAGTGCAGACGGAAAAATTTACTTCGTGCTCAACACAGCAATCGCCTGTCACTCAAAACATTATTTATTTGAATTGTTCGAACATTCCAAAGAGTGAAGTAAAAATCAGCATAGGGATAGGAGATAGTGTCCGCGAGTTGGCCACTGTGGAACTCCCTCATAGATTGCTTACTGATTCGGATAAGTTGAGTTACTTAAGCGCTCTCCTTGGAAGCTCTGGCAGTTCTGTGGTGTACGCAGCCGGAAAAGCCGATGCCGAAAAAATATCTCAGCTCATTGCACAGAATTTACCCGAACACCCTATTGTAAAAGAGGATCTTAGCGAATTGATCCGATTTGTTAAAAGACATGTCCACAAAGACTACGCTCTAGTGGGGACTCTTGAAAAAGGAATCGGCTTTCATTATGGGCATATGCCAAGTTTGCTAAGAAAAAATTTAGAGGATCATTTCAAAGAGAGAAGGCTTTCATACTTAGTTTGCACGAGCACGCTACTCTATGGTCTAAATATGCCAGCGAAAAATATTTTTATGCTGAAACCGAAGACTGGCCGCGAGACTCCTATACCTGGGCCTGCATTTTGGAATCTAGCTGGACGAGCTGGGCGACTGGGGAAGGAGCTGGAGGGCAATGTATTTGTTATTGACTATGACCAATGGGAAAGCAAGCCTATTACTGAAGGTAAGAATGTATTCGTTGACTCCGCACTAAGATCGACAATGATAGATAACTCTGAAGAATTTGTTGATTTTTTAACATCTACAGACGTTCCTTCGGATTCAAATTTGGATTTTGAAATAGCACTTGGAAAGCTAGTGTTAGATTGCAAGTCCGGACGACTGGACGACACAATTGCGAAATATGAGAGCATATCTAGCCGCGAAAAACTCAAAAAAATATCCGAGATAATCAAGCAAGTATCTGATGAATCACCACTTCCGTTTAACGTAATTAATAAAAACATTGGGGTATCAATTTTTCGGCAAACCGACTTGCTAAATTATATTATGGAGCGAATAGATAGCGCTGGGCCTGAAGCATTGATCCCAGCATTCCCCCTTGATGATTTTAGGACGGCACATACAAGCTATCTGAGAGCTTTCAAAAGAATTCATAATCATCTTTTGAAATATAAAAAGGAGGATAAAAGTCATCTTTTTTTTGCTGGCCTAGCACTTAAGTGGATGAGGGGAGATTCTTTACCTCAACTTATTAACTCTTCAATTAAATACTATAAGAAACATAACCCAAGCAAAAGTACCGCATCTATCATCCGTGAAACAATGGAAAACATTGAAAACGACTTGCGATTTAGATATGTAAAATATTTCACATGCTACAATTCCCTTTTAGCACACTCATTAGTAAGCAAATCTTTTCATGAATATGTTGATGTTATTCCCGATGTTCCTCTTTATCTTGAAATGGGTGGTTCTTCCGGGTCTATGATAAACATGATGGCCTTAGGCTTATCAAGGACAACAGCAGAATCGCTTATCGAATTCATGACAGATAAAGAAATGGACATTCATGATATAAAATCTTGGTTGAGAAATCAAAAAATTGAACAATTCGACATTGCAACTGCTTGCATCAATGAGATAAAAGAACTTTTATCCAAGTAATTCTGTGGGAGAATTCTATAATTTAATTTCTCACTATACTTGTGATGAATCGACATATCTGCTTAGTAATGTTCGATTATATAAAATTTTTCCGTTAAATTTAATATAATCCGGCCCACCACCACGACTCCTCTGTGTTTTCAATGTGGCCGCCGACAGCGAAAACAGCAG
>CAZNBK010000090.1:0-3011 GCA_964571105.1 uncultured Desulfovibrionaceae bacterium | reverse complement strand
TCCAGCGCGTTTTGGTGCGATATGCCAAACACCCGCATTTCCGATACTGCAAAAGACAAGGCGTTTTCTCGTTCGCTTGCCTTGGCAATTTGTGCTTCTATCTCGGCTATCTGCCCGGCAAGCACCCCGGCTTCATCTTCTGCTGCGTCTATTTCGGCAAGCAGCGCCGCCTCTTTTTCTGTCAAATATTCTTTCCGGCGGATGCGCTCCATCTCGCAGATCACCTCGGCAACCGGTGCGAGGATTTTCTCCAGAGCGTCTGCGATGGTTTTTTCAAGGTCGATCTCTTGATCAGCTACGGAGATTTGCTTGGGCACTCTCATAAAACGTCGTTGTCATCCTAAAAGGAAAATATAGTGAAAACTCCAGGAAATTACTTCTTGGAGTTTTTTTATTCTTCCGGCTGCACCCTGGCCTGTTCTTTGGCTACAGCCATCAGGTAACTAAGGTCTTCTCCCAGTACTTCCGCCATGAGTTGCGCGTCTGAAATCAGAACCCCCTGAGGCTTACCTGTGTTGGATGCCTTGCTGCGCATGGCAGTCCATCGGGCTGCCGCAGCTTTTGGCGTGTCGCCCGGCCAGACTTTGGCGGCGAACTCGCCTTTTTTCCAGCCTTTAGCTTTCACCCTGCCTGCTACAAGCTCCACAAAAGCCCGCTCCAGCGCGTTGGCAAAATTGTATTCTGTGGTCATGTTTTGCCTCCTGTTGTATCGAATATACCGGAAATTCCTTTCTTGTCTATCTAAAATTTCCTGCTAATAAATCGAAGAAATTCCTTGAATTCTATTAAAGGAGGTTACAGGAAATGCGCGATTATTGGCGAGGTTTGAATAAGCGGCACAAGAGAATTTGCAGTCTGACAGCATGCTCCAGGGGTGGTGGCCTCTGTGAGGATGTCGCTAAAGAAAACGGCAGGAAGGGGAACGGCCATGGAGTCTGAACAGAACCGTCTCTCCAACAACATGGCCGGGATTGAGTTTGTGGCTTGTCTGGAGATAATCAAGGAATTTCTTGAGAAAGGCTGGAAACATTCTCAGATTCATCGCCATTTGAAGCAGGAAGGCAAGATCTCCATGTCTTACGGGGCGTTTTGCTATCACATGCGCCGCCTTTCGCTGGACAAACATCGCCCTGGTGAAGCGCTGCCTAAAGCCAAACCGAAAGCTCCACCGGCCCCGCCTGTGCGCTCGCTTAGTGGGCCGCGCCACATTTCAGCACCCAGCAACAAGTTTCCTAATCCACGGGACATGAACCCTGAAGACGCTATTTAACCAAAGGACATCATTAGTATGGCAACCATTCATTTCATTCAGCAAGGGAAAGGCGGCGTGGGTAAGTCCATGATTGCCGCCATCCTGTACCAGGTGCTGCGCCACTTGGGCAAAGAGGTCGTGGCTTTTGACACTGACCCCGTAAACGCCACGTTCAAAGGCTTTCAAGAATTTGAAGTTGTCCGCCTGGACATCCTGAAGAACGGCGATATTGACCCGCGTGAGTTTGACGGGCTGATCAACCGTATTGCTGAACTGCCAGCGGAAACGCATGTGATCGTGGACAACGGCGCGTCCTCCTTCCTGGCACTTAACAGCTACATTCGAGAAAATGACGTGCTGGGTATCCTGACGGACAGCGGGCACAGTGTCTATTTTCATTCCGTTATTACTGGCGGGCAGGCCGTTGCGGATACGGCGCTGGGCCTGCGTTCCCTCGCGCTCGGTTTTCCTGAATCCCCCATCGTGGTCTGGCTGAATCCCTATTTCGGTGAAATTCGCATGGATGACCGGCCCTTTGAGGAATTCAAAGTGTATCAGGAGTTTGGCAACCAGTTTTACGCTGTCATCACCATTCCCCAAGGCAACAAGGCCACGCTGGGCAAAGATCTGGAAATCCTGTTCGCCAAGCGCCAGAGCTTTGCCACGGCCATCAACTCCAGCCAGTCCATTGTTATGCGCTCTCGCCTGTCCCGGTATTGGAATGAGCTTGTGTCCTTGGTGGAACAAGCCGCTATCGCGTAGGGGGGAGTCATGTCTGATACTGAAAACATGGAACAGACAGAAATTCCCGCCGTACCCCCTAAGCCGGAAGACGCCGTGCCTGACGGCATCGGCCTTACCTTGGAGCAGGTACAAGGCCTGCTTGCCAAAACGCATAAAAAGGTTGTGGACTATCACGATCCCATTCTCATGGTCGTGACCATGCTCAACGCGCACCTGGCCGAAGTGGAAAAGCTCCATGCCCGGCACAAGGAAGGCCTGGGCAGGATGATGGCCGGTAAAACAGACGCCTATGTGTCCGGCGTTCAGGCGGCGATCGGGCAACTGACGGACAGTTTTTCTTCCGCCTCGGTGGAAGGTATCCGCAAGGTCTTTGATGATCACGCGGCCAGACTCCAGGCCTTCAAAAACAGCACAACCTGGCTCGCCGCCATTGTGGCGGTATCGGCGCTGCTTAATGTGGCGGTATTCGTGTTGGGAGGGCTGCGCTGATGCTCATGCGCCCCTGTGACGATCCGCGCCTGCTGGAAGGTCTGCGCCATGCCTGCGGCCCGCTCTTTATAGATGCCCTGGAAGATCCGGACGTGATCGAAATCATGCTCAACCCGGACGGTTCACTGTGGATCGAGAAATACGGCCAGGATCATGAACCCATAGGCATTATTCCCATTGCGCAAAGCAGGCTCATTCTCTCGCAGGTCGCCAGCGGACTGAATCTGACGGTGAATGAGAAGAACCCCATTGTGGAGGGTGAATTTCCTTTGGATGGTTCCCGTTTTGAAGGCACTTTTCCGCCCATTGTCGGGCCTGGGCCTTCCTTCTCGCTGCGCAAAAAAGCCAGCCGGGTTTTCACCCTGGAGGAATACATGCTTTCCGGCTCCATCACGCCGGGAGCGGTAGCTCTCATTGAAGACGCCGTGCTGCACCGTGCGAACATCGTTGTGGTCGGCGGCACGTCCAGCGGCAAGACCACCTTTGTGAACGCCGTTATTGACGCAGTTTCCCGGCTCACGCCCAC
>CAZNBK010000089.1:877-9038 GCA_964571105.1 uncultured Desulfovibrionaceae bacterium | reverse complement strand
CTTCATCATCCGGTTTTTTCAGCATTAAGATGTCTTCCCCGAGGCTTTCTTCTGCAGGGATGTCCAAGGCTTCCACGCCTTGGATCAATTGCGCAGCCGCAACCGTATCGCTGTGCAGGCCGCTGGATTGAGTTTGCTGCTCCTGTATTTCACGCACCGGCTCTTGGCTACGCAAGGCATATAGATCGCGCAAGCCGTAGCTCTGCCCGGATACCTGAAATCTGATGCTCTTGTCCTCTGGGCCTTCCAGGTAGAGGAAAAAGTTCTCCAGCACGGTGGCTTCGCCCTGGGGGTGCGCCAGCACCAAGCTGTTGCCCTGGCGGTAAACTTGTGCTCCCTCAAGGGTATGTTCAAGCTGGTAGTCATGCCCTGGCCGCACGGCAATAACCTTCATTTTATCACCCTGCGGGACAGCAAAATAAGAGCCGCTTTCACGGCCTACAGACGCGGGGCCGGAGGCAGTCTGCTGCTGATCGGCCTGTGAGTTTATATTTTTATATTTAGCCATCCTGTCATTCCTTGCAGCCCTGGGCCAGGCTGCTATGTTCCATAAAATAAGGCAGCCGGATGGGCTGCCTTTAAAACCCATCGTAAAACCGCCCCGGCCAGAGGCTGCTTTCCGATGAACTTTAGAAGAACATGTTAGTGAGGATTGCTCACAGGATGTCAATTTCCTATTGCTAATAATAATCGCTACTAATAATTTGGCAAGACTTTTTAATTGTGTCGACACGCAAGTTTAAATTGCCGTTAATGCAAGCCGAGCGGTTATTCTCGAGTGTCGGCCTGTTTCGGCGTAAGCAAAAAAATATGATTTGGCAGGCCGCATATAATTTTTGGGCCTCGGGCTTAACTTTCTGCAGTTGAAATTTAAGCTTGGGGGTTAATCGTGTTAAAGTCCGCTTTAGTTCCCTTTCCTGGCGAACACGCAAAAAACCATTGCCAAGCTTATGTTTACTCTATATCGTTCACCATAAATAATCGGGACTTTTTTTAGCATAAAGCGCCTTCGGCTGACCGGTCGGGGGCGGCCATGCAGTGTTTGTCAGTGCTTATTAACGAAGTTAAGCCAAGGAGTCTGTTCAGTGATTATCGGGTGCCCCAAAGAGATCAAAGACAATGAAAACCGGGTGGGCCTCACGCCCAACGCGGTCAAAGGATATGTGTCTGTCGGCCATAAAGTGTTTGTGCAGAGCGGCGCGGGTGAGGGAGCAGCCATCAGTGATGAAGAATACCGCGCGGCCGGGGCGGAAATTCTGCCCAGCGGCGCCGAGGTCTGGAACCGCTCCGAGATGATCGTCAAAGTCAAAGAACCGCTGCCCTGCGAATACCCGCTCATGCATGAAGGGCATCTGGTCTATACGTATTTTCATTTTGCGGCTGACCCTGACTTGACCCGGGCTTGCCTGGAGCGAAAAATCTCCGCCCTGGCTTATGAAACCGTGCAGGAAGGCCGTTCCCTGCCTCTGCTCAAGCCCATGAGCGAAGTGGCCGGGCGCATGGCAGTGATGATGGGCGCGTTTTATTTGGCCCGCCCGCAAGGCGGGCGTGGCGTGCTGCCCATGGGCGTTACCGGGGTGGCTCCGGCGGAAGTGCTGGTGGTCGGCGGCGGGGTGGTCGGCGCCAATGCGGCCAAAGTGGCCGCCGGACTCGGCGCCAACGTTTCCATTCTGGACGTCAACCTGGAGCGGCTGGAGCATCTTTCTGAAATCATGCCCGCCAATGTCACCCCGCTGTACAGCGACCACATGACCCTGGAAGAACGCGCCGCGGATGCGGATATCATCATCGGCGCGGTGCTTATCCCCGGCGCGCAGACCCCCCGGCTGCTGTCCCGGTCGGATATGGCCCTGCTCAAGCGCGGCAGTGTGCTGGTGGATGTGTCCATCGACCAGGGGGGCTGTTTTGAAACCTCGCGGGCCACTTCGCACAGCGATCCCATTTACGAGGTTGACGGAGTGCTGCATTACTGTGTGTCCAACATGCCCGGCGCATACCCGCGCACGTCTACTTTTGCCCTGAATAACGCCACCTTGCGCTACGGTTTGATGCTGGCCGGCAAGGGCGTGGAAGCCGCCTGTCGGGAAAGCCGCGCCCTTAAGCTGGGGCTGAACATGTACAAAGGGGTGGTCACCTACCAGGCCGTGGCCGAAGCGGCTGGCCTGCTCGACCGCTACCGCCCGGTGGATGAAGTGCTGGGTTTATAATTTTCAGCTTATCGGAAAAGCCGGTTTTGTTTCGCGCAAAACCGGCTTTTAATGTCGCAAATATGATCACAACCATGTTGGAGCCAGATCGCCTGCAAAGAGGGCTGCTCGTTATTTTCAGCGGTTTGCCCGGCACCGGCAAAACCGCGATAGCCCGTAAGCTGGCCCGAGCCTTGCCCGGAATGCTGCTGCGTCTGGACAGTCTGGAAATGGCCCTGGTGCGCTCCGGCCTGGTGGCTGAGCAGTGGGATATCGGCCCGGCGGGCTACTACGCCGGTTACGCCCTGGCTGAAGACAACTTGCGCCTGGGGCACAACGTGGTGGTTGATTGCGTGAATCCGCTGAAAATAACCCGCGATGCCTGGCGGGATGCGGCTGTGCAGGCAGGTGCGGCCTGCCTGGAAGTGGAGGTGATCTGCACTGATGCGATCGAACACCGCCGCCGGGTGGAAAACCGCATTGCGGATATTCCGGGCCTTAAATTGCCGGACTGGGAAGCGGTGCGCAAGCGCGAATACGAACCCTGGGACCGGGAGCATCTGGTGCTGGATACCGCAAAATTATCGCTCGCTGAGTCCGTTGCGGTATTGCTGCATGGCGTGAACGCAATTTAGAGCATTTAATATTTGAAAAAATCTAACGCATAAATGCTTGGGCGGCATTAGATGAAGGGCAATACCGCCCAGAGATTCAAGCAATGCGGTCGAGCGGCTCATCTCCTGGTTTTTCGGGCGCTTTTTGATTTTAATTACCCTGCCCGCCAGGGCTTTTTAGCGAAAAATATATGTCGGTTCTTGATTGTATCCCCTTGTCCTGATAAAGAAATCCCTTAGTTCAGAACCAAGGGGATATTCATGACTTTAGAAATTAATGATTCCAGCGCCGCAGAAGGCCAATTTTCGTCTGAAACCGAAGACGGCATGTCCTTTGCGGAGATGCTGGCCGAACAGGACAGCGAGAGCGGGCGCATTCGCCTCGAACAGGGCCAGCGCGTGACCGTGCGCATTGTAGCCATTACCGGCGACACCATTTTTGTGAATACCGGCTCCAAGATCGACGGCATTGTCGAGCGCCAGGAAATGGAAGTGGACGGCGAACTGCCGTATCAGGTCGGGGACTCTCTGGACTTGTATGTTATTTCGGTCAGGCCGCAGGAAGTAAGGCTTTCGCGCGTGATGAGCGGCGATGCCAGCCTGGCCTCTTTGGAAGACGCCCGCGACAAGCGCCTGCCCGTTGAAGGGCGTGTAACCGGCCAGGTCAAAGGCGGCTATTCCGTAGAAATTATGAAGCGTCGTGCTTTTTGCCCGATCAGCCAGATGGATGTGCGCCCGCTGAGCGATCCGGAAAGTGTGATCGGTCAGACCTTTGCCTTTCTTATCACCAAGCTGGAAGACCGCGGACGCAATATTGTGGTTTCGCGCCGCGATTTGCTGGAGCGTGATCGCGATCAGGCCCTGGAAGAGTTGCTGGCTGAAATTAAGGTGGGCGATATTCGCGAGGGCCAGGTCAGCCGGGTGGCGCCCTTTGGCGCATTTATAGAGCTGGTCCCTGGCGTGGAAGGTTTGGTGCACGTGTCCGAACTCTCCTGGAGCCGCGTGGAACGGGTTGAAGAAGCCATCAGCGTGGGCGAGCGGGTTCGGGTAAAAATTTTGGAAATTGCCAAAGACGCCAAGGGCGTGCGCATTTCCTTGTCCATCAAGGCTGCCCAGGCCGACCCCTGGAACACCATTGCCGAGCAGGTGCATGTGGGCGATACGGTCACCGGAAAAGTGATGCGTTTGGCTCCGTTCGGCGCGTTTGTCGAAGTGCTGCCCGGCGTGGAAGGGCTGATCCATTTGTCCGAGCTGTCTTATGAAAAGCGGGTGAACAAGGCCGATGAAATCGTCTCTGTCGGAGAAGTTGTCAGCGTCAAGGTCAAGGAGATTGACCCGGAAAAAAGGCGTATTTCGCTTAGTCTGCGCGATGTGGGCGGTAGCCCCTGGGATCGGGTTGACGAATTGCTGACCGTTGGTTCCGATGTGCCGGGCACTGTGGAAAAACGCGCTCCGTTCGGTGTGTTTATCAATCTTGCTCCGGGCATAACCGGCTTGCTGGCCAACCAGGTCATCAATGCATCGCCCCAGCGCAAGGAACTGGAAAACCTGGCTCCGGGCGCTGTGGTTAATGTACGCATTCGTGAGATTGACGCCGCCAATCGCCGGGTGTCATTGCTGCCTGCCGGTGAGGAAGGAGATTTTGAGACGGAAGGCGATTGGAAAAAGCACGCTCCGAAGCCGGAAGCGGCCCCGTCGCTCGGCTCGCTGGGTATGGCCTTGCAGGCCGCCCGGGACAAGAAGGACAGCAGATAGGCTGCTGCCGAATACGCCGAAGCTTTAGAGTATTTTAACTGAACTGCTCCAGTTGTTTTGGGCAGATACGTAATGGAATTTGTGACAATTTTGATCCGCCGGGCTGCTTTCCGCAACCCGGCGGTTTTTTATCGGCAAGTGTATCTATCTGGTTACGCGACCTGTAGTCTTCTAGTTTGCCAATGCATCCTTGATCCACTGGTTGTGTTTTATAAGAGTGGGGCCTTGCCAGGCAGCCTCTCCGCTTAATCCAACCACAATGAGTTCATCGTTACCATCAAGGCATTTGGAAACCACATTCCGCAGTTGGGCAGCGGTTCCTGAGTATTTAACCATCCACACGGAACGCAGCATTTTACAACTTGTAGGACAAGTACTTTTAAGTGTTTTTTCCATGCAAGCATACTTTTGACCAGGTGTGTAAAGGTCATAAGTGATCATGAACGTATTCATGATGCCTCCTTTGCTTTACAGCAGGTTAAGGTTGGTTGTCGGCTTTTCGTTTTTTCGGCGTGCGCTGAAAAACAAAGCATTTTTTGCCATAGGCCGCTGCATGAATAATCTTTCCAGATTTACTTTTGAACCATTTGACAAACACTAGCTCATCGTCAGGTTCAAGCGGGCTCAGCAAATCTTGCTGGGGCTGCATAAGGAATCACCTCCTTTCGGCAGCCCTCGCTTGACAACCAAATCCAAAGCGCGCAGAATAAAAAAAGTCGTCGCAAAGATTTAGTGGTCGGCGAAGGCCTGCCGTTAAATTTTTGTGTCCTTGGGCCTGTAGCGGCAACTGCAGGCCCAAATTTATTATCAATGTCCATATAAGGCGGATAAATTACCTGCCTCCAGTAAAGCGAAATACGGATTGAGCGGCTTGAGCCTAGGACTCAAGCCACTCTTCTAATCAAAAGCTCTTACTCCGTTTCAACCCTCACCTTCGTAAAGGCGACCTGCAAAATATGGCTTACCTAGGAATGCCTTGATGCCAAACCCGTGCCGACAGGGCCATCACTCCGCTCAACAGCAAATGAAGTCTGAATGACCTATGCCTGTCAGGGCACACTGGTGGAGAGGCATTTAATTTCTAGCACAACTTCATTTTTTCGTCAAGGGTTCAAAAGCTCTTACTCCGAAGTTGCTTGACAGATTCCATAAAAGGAAAAGCGGCTCGCGCCTCTTGCTCAGAGGATTTTCTCCAGATAATCAATGCACACGCAAAATCGCGCAGGCAATTTTTCAAGAGTTTCTATCCCAAAATAAAAAACCGCTGAGCTACATAGTGTAATTCAGCGGTTTTTTGAAATATGGCGGAGAGGGAGGGATTTGAAAATATGCTATAATTATAGAATATATTAAATTATTTTATGTTTCAAAAATATTGTTACCCGCCAAGTTACCCATATAAAATTTTCTTAAAATTTTTGCGATTCACAGCGGACGTGTCAGGATTGTGCCGGAGAATTGCGGATTCAATTAAAATCCTGAACACGGATTTTTACGCCCGCTCATCCATCGGAACAATGGTGAGCTTAAACCCCATCGGCGTGAGCACCTTGAATAAGGTGTCAATTTGCGGCGTGGCCTTCAAGGTTTCCATCCGTGCGACAGCGGACTGTTTGACACCCGCAGCTTCCGCCAGTTGCTGTTGCGTAAGGCCTTTCGCCTCTCGCGCCGCAATGAGCTTGCCGATGAGTTCCACCTCAAACTCGATTTTGGCGCGTTCCGCAGGGGAAACATTGGCATCGTCATTGTAAAAGTCGCTGAACTTATTACTTGCTTTCATTTTGCTTATTCCTCTCAAGAAAGTCTTTCAGGTTCAGGGTGGCTTTCTCGATTTCTTTGAGCGGCGTTTTCTGGGACTTCTTCACGAAGTGGTGCAGCAGAACAAACTTGTTATTCCGCCAGTAGAAGAAAAAAATCCTGTGCGCCAGCGGGCGCAACTCCCAGAGGCTCCCGTCTATGTGTTTGACCTGTGGCTCGCCGATGCGCGTACCAAAAGCCTCCAACGCCCTGATGTGGGTCAGGATCTTCTGGTACTGAATGCGTGCGTCCTTGCTCGTCTGCGCTTTGTCCCGCAGTTCAATTAATGCCTCTTTCACGGGTTGCTTGCCGCGTTTGTCTTCGTAAAACTCCACTTCAAACATGCAGGTGCTTCCTTTGGCTTGTCATAAAAATAACAAATTCGTTATAAATGTCAAGAGAGATGATGAACCATGCTCTATGATCGCTCAATGCGGTCTCTCTAGGCTAAAGGCATTTTTACACCATTTGAGTCGAAGGCCAAAGCGACACGCCTCAGGGCCAGCATAAGCTCTTCCTGATCGCCGTCCTTGATCACGGCGTTCAGATACTCGGCGGCATAATTCGGGTCTTTCTTGAAGGTTTCAATGGTAACTTCATCGTGCGAAAGATACGGGGTGTTAAATTTCATCCAGTCACTTCCATCCAGGTGCCGATGCACCTGTCTAAAACGCTAACAACATCATCAAAACCGGTTTTCCCGGGAATACATCCCAGCGCCGAAAGCCCTTGAGAGAATTCCTTTGTGCTGCCGGGATAGACGATGCCAGCAAAAGCGACTGGCTTCACACTGTCTTTATGGCGTATAGCATCCCGGTAGGTGTGCATTTTATCTATGTCTACACGCAAAGGGTCTCCTGTCTCTGGCTGGCTCATATCCTCGGATAACAGTTTGTATTTCGGGTCAAAAAGCAAAAGCCGTGGCGGAGAGCTCGGCTTAAGGAGTTCAATACAGATATCCGGTCGCTTTTGATAAGAGAGGCTGAAATAGTCGGAGTCGGATATCCCGCTCCCAAAGCTCTTTTCCGGGTAAAGGCGAATTACCGCGCCACTACTCAAATGAGTTAAAGACAGAGCGGCTTTACCTTGGGGGAAGACGGTAAAAATCAAACCCGCAGGGTCTCTTCTGACCAAGTTTTGTTGTGTAACGAGAAAGCCATATCGCCCCGCCGTTTCCGCCAAAGCCTGTATCAGCAGCAGCGTGCCCCAATATTGGTAAAGAGTTGGCACCCCTTCAAGGGGATGCTCCATCGCCGGGTGATCTAAATGGACGGATATAACTCGTAGCAGCTCCAAAAGAATGCTGAGAGACGCCCGATAGGCCGGCGTTTTCATTTGAACCATGCTGACGCGAGACGGGGCACTGGTGAGAGGGCTAACCTCATCCAAAAAAGCAGCACCGCTTCTTGCTGCCGCAAGCTGCGCGATCATTCTCTCTATAGCCTGCCGGTGCCCTTTAGCTTCAGGCCACTTGAGGCGGGCCAATCGATGAAGACGCTTTCGGACAAGATCGTGTAGGAAAAGAACAACTCTATTTTCGTAGGTGTTCAGACTCGGCTTGGTTCTTCTGTCCGGCAGTGCAAGCGGGAGTTGCTGGACAACATTCCCCGGACGATAAAGGGCACGAGCTAGCCCGGAGGCGCTGGGTCTGCGAACCGCGTACGCTTCAACCCAAGGTTCTTCATTTTCAAGCTTGCACTGCAGGTTGCGCGTCAATACGGCAAGAAGTTGCAGCAGCCCCGTCTTGCCTGTGCCCGAACCGTGAAGTGCTCGTTTCAGCAAGAGCAGTTCTCGTTCCTTGACGGACTC
>CAZNBK010000089.1:0-867 GCA_964571105.1 uncultured Desulfovibrionaceae bacterium | reverse complement strand
CATGGCTCAATACTAACTCCCGCCAACCCTCCTAGCTTTTGCAGAGAAAATGCGATGCCATAGGGCAGTTCAAACTGTACATCGTCCAGCAGGCGTGAAAAAGATTCTTCGCTTAACTTTCGCGGAACGACTGCAAATGCGACACTTTCTAAAACCATTGCCTCCTGTTTGAGCTCCAGCAGATATTTCCCCGCGCCTCGACGCGGTATTTCGGCATAGATGCCCATCTTGTCGTGTTTGCGGGTTTTGCTCAGCTCCAGCAGCGCTCCCTGGAGCGACAACGTGCAATTTTCCCATGCCTCCAGTCCGCAAATTTCAACAAAGCACTGTGTCCACTCCAAAGGCTGGAGTAGTTCGGTTCCGTCCGCTAGGAAAAAGCGAAATGTATAATTCTTAGCGGAAGAAAGAGGTGAAACCGTGCTCATGGTAGGATGCCCGCATATAGGCTATTTTTTCTGAAACAAGAGAGAAATTGTGCTCGGCTGCAATAGCATCGAGGGCATCAAACACCTCCGCCAATCGCGAATCATTGCCTTTTATTCTGGGCAGGACTTTTTGCACAAGCATTTCATCCAGTGCTTCATTCCATGAGATTCCCAGCATGTCTGCGCTTTGGACATACACGGCGATATCGTCCAGCACCCGAAAAGCAAACGGAGCTACATCGTGCAGGGCTTCCCAAAACGCCATAAGTGGCAAAGCATACTCTTTGTCGTCCAGGTGGGCGGCAATCAGGTATTTATGTAGTGGGAGTTCAATAAGTTGCGCTCGGTCAAAAACTTTATCTGCAAAGCCGTGGGTAGTTTCGTCCACATTGACCGTGCCAATGAAATGGAGGTTGGCAGGTAAAAAAAGTTCCTTTCCCGG
>CAZNBK010000088.1:7835-9043 GCA_964571105.1 uncultured Desulfovibrionaceae bacterium | reverse complement strand
CTCACAAAAAGCGCCTCCAGCGGCGGAGCAGCCGTTGCCCGAGTGCGCAAGCAAACAAGGGTTACGGATGAGGTCCGCAGAGCGTTCGTTTTTGTTTCGCTCACGCGCGGGTGCCGCTTTGCGGCACCAGAGCATTTTGGCTTAATATATAATTTCAATGTTAAAATGCGCTAATACTTAAATGTTCATTGCTAGTTATCGCTAAGTTGGGGTATTGAATATATTGCTGCCCGGCTGATTAACCGAGCAGCAATGATTTGAACAAATATTCGTAAAATTATTGCTTGGGGGTAAAAATGCGAAAAGTTTTATTTGCAATACTGGCAACGGCCATGCTCGCCCTGGCCGCATGCGGCGGCGGTGGCGGTGGCGGAGGAAGCGGACCGGGCAGCTCTGTAATTCTTGACCCTTTTTCACCTCCGGCCTTTGGCGCAGATGACGGCACTCCTGTTAGCGGTGAAGCGCAGGTGCTGTCGTCCAGCATACCCGACGGCAGTCAGCTGATAAATCACCCAGACTACACCCTGATAAAAACAGCCACCGGACTGCAATTGGCGGCCACAACCATGGCCTCGCCCAGGGCGGTCAATCTTGCCTTCAACTCAGACTTTAAAGATTCTGGAGATTTCATCACCGCAGTGCATATAACCCCCCCGCAGCAGGTCAGCAACGCACACGCCGTAGGGACTTTCAGCGCCATGGATGTGATTTATCTCGGCGGGCACCACCTGAACCTGGAGCATTCAGAGTTCGGCATGTGGGCCATAAGCGAGCATTACAAAGCCAGCGGCGGCATACACGCCTCGGCCAACATGTACGAAGCGATCGCTTTCAGATTCGGTGAGGCGGACAAAGCCAAGGGCTTCAGTGGCGGCGCCCCTGTAACCTATCAGGGGGCAACCATTGGACGGGTGGCCAACCCGTACCGGCATGTTGACTTGCGGGGCAGCGCTAAAATGACGGTAAATCAGGCAGGCTCGCCAACCGCGGCCTTGGACCTGGATTTTGAAAACTTTTACAAGCTCCAGATAACCGGAATAAATATCAATGCCGGCGGCGGCTTCGACGGCCAAACCACGATGGCCGTGGTGCCCAATGGGCCTAACACCACCGGGTTCGACAGCATTAATGTAGGCTCGATGGGAGAAAAATGGGTCGGCGGGCAGTTTTACGGTTCAGCAGCAGGAAGCCCCACTGAGGCTGTGGGC
>CAZNBK010000088.1:7215-7825 GCA_964571105.1 uncultured Desulfovibrionaceae bacterium | reverse complement strand
TTATTTCGGCAATCAGCCCGAAGGCGTATCCATAGAAGGAAGCTTCGGGGTTGTAAAATAATATAACCGCCCGCCCTGCACCTATCGCCCCGGCACCGTCGGGACAGCGATCGAATTGAAAAGAAAACGGGAACTTGAGCACGCAAGTTCCCGTTTTTTACTTATATGACCTTTCGAAGCAATACTTTGCAAAAAAAATCTTATAAAGCATTTTACCATTGAAATACTTCAATTTATCGCCGCAACAGAATACTTGCGTCATTTTTTTTTCGCATGTACCCTTAACTAAATTAGCAATGAACCGATACACATTAAGCGGCAACACCTCAAGAACAGGATTTGAACCATGGACATTCGAGAAAAATCCCGCTCTTTCCTGCAGAAACTCCTGCAAAATCCCCCTGAACTGCCTTTTGAGCCAACGCTTTTGGCGCAACTTTTTGCCGTAACCCGAGAAGATTCCGCCGCCTGCACCGATGATCTGGTGGCGCTGATTGAACGCAGCCAAAAACTGGCCACCCGTGTCCTGGCCATTGCCAATTCAGCGGCCTACGGTCTTGAATACAAGGTTTCAACCTTGCCCCGGGCCGTTAGTATCCTGGGTTTTTCA
>CAZNBK010000088.1:5479-7205 GCA_964571105.1 uncultured Desulfovibrionaceae bacterium | reverse complement strand
AAACAAAAATTTCACAAAGATATGAAAGTGATTATCAAAGAAGTAAAAATTCCCACGACTTGTTCGATTGCAACCCTGTGGAAGCACCAATTGGAAGTTGCGGCCATTGCCAAAGCCCTGGCCGCAGAGTTGGGAGGGCCCTTGGGGCCTTGCGGTCCTTCAGCCGACGCAGATCGCCGCCTGGAAATGACCCCGGACGAGGCCTATGCCGCCGGTCTCCTGCATGACATCGGCAAAGTTTTTTTGGTGGCCAGCCGCCCCGATGTTTGGGCGGAACTGGAAGAAATCAGACAAAACAGCCCCAAACGGTCCTTTGAAGTCGAGATTGAATACTGGGGCATAGACCATGCCCTGATCGGCGCGGAAGTGCTGCACGCCTGGAAGCTGCCTTTATTGCTGACCGAGCCCATCAATTGGCACCATGAGCCCGAGCTCGCCACCGCCCACAGAATGGACGCCAGGCTATTGGCCGCAGCCAACCATCTCGCGCATGCCGGGTTTGACTTGGACAACGGCCTGTGCGCCGAGGCAAGCTCCCTGCTGCCGAAAGGCAGCGACCACACCGCTCTTGGGGCCGCCATCGGTCAAAGCCTTGCTCAGACCAGTGTTACTGCGCTGGTTACACTTTTTAAATAACCCCACACTCTGGATTGTATATTCATGCCCACGAAGCATGCACTCGTTTTAACTACTTTTCCCGAGGTTACGGCATGGCAATAAATCAAGTTTTGGACCAACTGCTGCTTGGCCGGTACGACGACGCCCTGGCAGGATTTAAAAGCTGCAACCCCACGGATCAGTCGGAAAAACTCCGCCAACTTACCTTAATGCTGGCAGAGCAGACCGCTTATGCAGCCGAGCTGGCAGAGATGAATCTCATGGCCAAAGCTCCGGGCCCGGACAACCAACTGGCAACCGGCCTGAAACATCTGCACACCAAACTGAAACGCCTGGCCAGGCACTTGTTTATGGCCACCACCGGCTACCCTACCCCACCCATAGATTATTTGGGTGATTTGTCCGAAGGGCTGGATTATTTGATTAAACAGGCCCATGCACGCAAAAGACAAATCGAGCATGACCGCGAACACGATACGGAAACAGGGTTGCTTAACCGCAGAGCGTTTATTCGCGGGGTTTACGATATTCTTCAGTTGCAACCGCACAAAACGGGCGTACTGTTCTGCTGTGTGCTGGACAACATCAAATACATCAACGACACGCACGGCTATGACTGCGGCGATGCATACATCAGCAAAGTGGTTGAGGTTTTGCGCTTGTGCGAAAGCCGCACCAGCCTGCTGGCAAGGACGGGCGGCAATGAATTTGCCGTGTACGCGCACGGTTTCGAAGAAGAAGAGGACGCCTACAGGTTCGCCGAAGACAATCTCAAGGTCCTGTTTAATACCAAGGTAATCCTGCCCTGCGAGGAGGTAAAAATCAGAGCCTCGTGCGGCGTGGCCGTTTACCCTCACGATGCCACGGCCAGCGATGTGCTCATGAATTACGCCAGCCATGCCATGTTTGAGGTCAGAAACCTCAACCGGGGCACGATTATGCGCTTCAGCGCCGAGATATATCGAAGCAAGGCAACCCTGCTCAGCAGGCAGGAGCGGCTCGACGAGCTGATTGAAGGAAAGCTGATTCGCTTCGCCTTTCAGCCCATCGTCAATCTGCGCGAGGGCGAAATTACCGGGTATGAGGCCCTGATGCGCCCGAAAACGGA